>DASWMR010000727.1:0-4365 GCA_036399635.1 Actinoplanes sp.
TTCAGAATGCGCGTCACCCGCCGCCCCGAACAAGCCGGATTCAATTCAGGAATGCGTTAGAAGGGCTTAACTCGCCTCTTGATCAGCGAGGCTGGGCGCGACACCGACGATCTGCAGGATCTGCGGGTCGTGCCGCGACTCGTCGTGGTTGCCCCACGAGTAGGAGTGGCTCCGCCCGTGCAGCAGCTCGACCGCGTCGGTGGTCAGCTCGCGCAGAATGCCCGCGCCCGGTCGGCGGGGATCTCAGGCGACGAGTGGCCGGAGCGCCTCGCCGACCGAGGCGACGACGCCGGGCCGGTGCCCGTTGCGGATCAGGTTGATGGTGATGCCGTCGATGCCGGCACCCAGCACGTTCTTCTGCAGCTGCTCGGCGACCTGCTCGGCGGTGCCGAGGAAGGCCCGGTTGCGGCGGTCCTCGGGGACCGTCTCGGTGAGCGCCTTGACCTCCTGCTCGGTCTCGCCGACCAGGCCCATGGCCAGATAGCTGGTGGCGAGCGTGGCCGGGTCGCGGCCGATCTCCTCGCACCGCTGCCGCAGCACGGCGACCTTGTGCGGCAGCACGTCCAGGTCGCAGATGATGTTCATGTGGTCGGCGAAGCGCGCGGCCAGCCGGAAGGTCTTCTGCTCGCCGCTGCCGCCGAGCATGATCGGAATCGCCGGGCGGACCCGCGGGTTGTTCATCGCGCCGCGTGCGGTGTACCACTTGCCGTCCAGCGACGCCGGCTCACCCTTGAGCATCGGCGCGATGATGGTCAACGCCTCCTCGAGCCGCTCGAAGCGCTGCCCGAAGGTGCCGAACTCGAAGCCGTAGTCGTGGTGCTCGCGCTCGAACCAGCCGGCGCCGATCCCCAGGATCGCCCGCCCGTGTGAGACCACGTCGAGGGTGGTCACGGTCTTCGCCAGGAGCGTGGGATTACGGTACGTGTTGCCGCTGACCAGCGTGGACAACTGGATCGTCGAGGTGGCCGTGGCGAGCGCGCCGAGCGTCGTGTACGCCTCGAGCATCGCGTTCTCCGGCGCACCGATGCCCGGCAGTTGGTAGAAGTGGTCCATCACCAGCACGGTGTCGAACCCGGCCGCCTCGGCCTCGCGGGCCTGCGCGGTGACGGCGTCGAAGGTGTTCTCCACCGGGACGTCGGGGTAGGTGAAGTTCGGAATTTGGTACCCGAGCCGGATACTCACAGTGCCTCCGCCAGGTAAAAGGGCTGTCAGCTGCTAATGTAAGAGACCTCTTACACGCCGGGCAAGCGGGAGGGCGGTGTGTCGGCTCACCGGCGTTATCACCACGGCGATCTGCGCGCTGCGCTGATCGACGCCAGCTTCGACGTGCTCGCCGAGTGCGGCCTGCAGCGCTTCTCGGTCGCCGCCGTCGCGCGCCGGCTGGGGGTGAGCTCGGCGGCCCCGTACCGGCACTTTCCGGGCCGCGACCACCTGCTCGGCGCGGTCTCCGCGGCCGCCGCCCGCGACCTGCTCGCTGCCATCACCGCCGCCGCCGACGCGGCGGGCACCGACCCGCCTGCCCGACTTGCCGCGGCAGCCGGTGCCTACGTCCGGTACGTGACCCGCACCGGCGCCGGTTTCCCGGTCATCTACGCCGCCGAGCT
This sequence comes from Actinoplanes sp., assembly GCA_036399635.1. Taxonomy (GTDB): domain Bacteria; phylum Actinomycetota; class Actinomycetes; order Mycobacteriales; family Micromonosporaceae; genus Actinoplanes. The sequence goes on from DASWMR010000727.1 coordinate 1,605, forward strand.
CTACCCCCTGCCGGACGATGCGCGCCGGGAGCAGACCCGGGCCCTGATGAGCACTCTGCTCGACCTGGCCACCGCCACCGGCGTGCCGACCTACCGGGAGGCGGTCCTGCTCGCCGAGGCAACCGTCGCCGTGGCCCATGGGTACGCGTCGCTGTTCGCCGACGGCTTCTTCGCCCGCAACGCCGCCACAGTCGACGACATAGCCGCCCGCGCGACCGAGGCCGCCGCCACCCTGATCATCCCGAGCTGAACATCGCGAATGGTTCTTCCGAAGATAGTATCTTTCGGAGAACTATTGCTGATTGAAGTGAGGGTCCGTGGTCGCGTTCGTCGGAAGGGAACACCAACTCGGCACGCTCGATGCCATCCTGACCGAGGTGCGCTCCGGCAACGGCGACCCCAGGCCGGGTCAATGCCTGCTCGTCCGGGGTCGCCGGCGGATCGGTAAGTCCAGCCTGGTGGAGGCCTTTGTCGACCGCGCGCAGGTTCCCGCCGTCTTCTTCACCGCGGCCGGTGCCTCCGCCGAGGCCGAACTCGAGTCCTTCATCGAAGCGGTCACGTCGTCGACACTGCCGGACCGGTCGGTCTTCGACGACGCGACGCCCGGGAACTGGAGCGCCGCACTGCGCCAACTCGCCGGAATTCTGCCCGACGACCAACCCAGCGCCGTTGTCATCGACGAGGTCCCATACCTCATGGAGCGCGTGGACGCCTTCGAGGGGATTCTGCAACGAGCGTGGGACCGCGAGCTGAGCCGCAAACCGGTTCTGCTCGTTCTCATCGGTTCCGATGTGTCGATGATGGAGGCCCTGACCTCGTACGGCCGGCCGTTCCACCAGCGGGGTCGGGAAATGGTGCTCGGCCCGCTCAATCCGGCTGAGGTCGGCGAGATGCTGCAGCTGGAACCCGCCGACGCCTTCGACGCGGCCCTGGTGACCGGCGGCCTCCCACTGATCTGTGCCGCCTGGCGCCCCGGCGCCGACCTCTGGCGATTCCTGGCGACGGAACTCGCCAATCCGGTGTCGTCGCTGCTGGTTTCGGCCGAACGGTCCCTCGCCGCGGAGTTTCCCGATTCCGCCATGGCAGCCGCGGTCCTGTCGGCGATCGGCAGTGGGGAGCGAAGCTTCACGAACATCGCCCGCGCCGCCGGCGGCGTATCGCACTCCACACTGACCCGGGCCACCGAGGTGCTGATCCGCAAGCGCATGGTGGCCGCCGAGCTACCAGTCTCGGTCACGGCCTCGAAAGAGCGGCGCTATCGAGTGACGGATCCCTACCTGCGATTCTGGCTGACCTTCGTCGGGCCGCACCTCGCGGAGATCGAACGCTTGCGCGGTGACCTCACCCTGAAACGGATCAGGAGCGGCTGGGCGGCCTGGCGCGGCCGTGCCGTCGAGCCCCTGCTACGGGAATCGCTGGCACGACTGCTGCCCGACGGACGGCTGCCGTCCGCCCCAGTCATCGGCGCCTACTGGACGCGGTCCAACAGCATCGAGATTGACGTGGTCGGCGCGGATCGGCCACCGGTAGCGAGAGAATTGCTCTTCCTCGGATCCATCAAGTGGCTGGAACGGGCACCGTTCGACAACCACGACCTAGTGGGCCTGCAGCGACACCGGGCCACCATCACCGACGATCCGGTGCCGTTGGTTGCGATCAGCCGCGCCGGCGTGGACGTGGCCGGGCTCGATGCCTCGTACGGCCCGTCGGACCTGCTCGCCGCCTGGCTACCGCGGGAGGGCCTCGGCCAATAGCTGGACCAGGTGCTTGCCGGGACGGCCGGCCAGGTCGGCTGCCTGGGTGCGGCAGGAGAAGCCGTCCGCCAGGAAGATGTCGCCCTCCTCGGCGGCGCTCAGCGCGGGCAGCAGCTGCTGCTCCGCCACCTGCACCGACACCTCGTAGTGCCCGCGCTCCACACCGAAGTTGCCGGCCAGCCCGCAGCAGCCGCCCAGGCGCTTGACAGTCGCGCCGGCCGCCTTCAGCAGCTTCGCGTCCGCCTCCCAGCCCATCACCGCGTGGTGGTGGCAGTGCGGCTGCGCGACCACCCGGACGCCCTCGAGCGACGGGGGCGTCCAGCCGGGCGTACGGGTCAGCAGCTCGGCGACCGTAACCGTGGCCTTCGCGACCGCCCGCGCCGCGTCGGTGTCGACCAGTTCGACCAGGTCGCTGCGGAGCACCCCGGTGCACGAGGGCTCCAGGCCGACGATCGGCACCCCGCGCTCCGCGGCGTCACGCAGCTCCTCGACGGTGCCGGCCAGGATGCGGCGCGCCGCGTCGAGCTGGCCGGTGCTGATCCAGGTCAGGCCGCAGCAGGCCTTCTCGGTGCTGATCTGCGGGGCGTACCCGGCAGCGGTCAGCACCTCGACCGCGGCCTGGGCCACCTCGGGGGCGAAGTGGTCGGTGAAGCTGTCGACGAAGAGCACCACGGGGGTGCCGGTGGCGGTGCCGGCGAACGATCGGCGGAACGTCCGGTCGGCGAACGCCGGGATGCGGCGGCGGGCGTCCACGCCGGCCACGAACAGGGCGACCGAGCGTAGGCCGGGCAGGGTGGTGAGCCGGTTCGCGATCCGGGGCATCCGGGAGGCCAGCCGCGACCATCGGGGCAGCCAACCGAGGGAGTAGTGCGACCGTGGGCGTACCCGGCCCTTGAAGCTCTGATGCAGCACCTCGGCCTTGTAGGCCGCCATGTCGATCCCGGTCGGGCAGTCCGACGCGCAACCCTTGCAGGACAGACAAAGATCAAGGGCGTCGTGTACGGCGG
>DASWMR010000728.1:0-3402 GCA_036399635.1 Actinoplanes sp.
GTCCCGAGCCGCTGGCGGCGCCGCTGACGACGGCCGTCGCGAATGGCGGCAGCCACGATGTCGCCCAGCGGCGGCGGACACTCGGCGCTCAGATCGGCCCGCAGCAGGGCCCGCAGTTCGTCCGTCACACCGACCCTCTCCACGCTCTCACCGCAAAGACGCGCCGGCCGAGGCTTCCGGTGACACCGGTCGCCGCGGAACGCCCGAAACGCCGCAGGTCCGGCCATGATCCCCGCAAACCCGGAGATCCACCAATCAGACCGGTGGGCGCACCGAGTACGTCAGGTAGGCGAACTGGCCGCGCTGCTCCACACCGGTCAGGGTGAGCCGCTCCGAGGTCAGCCGCCGGGGCAGCACCGGCGCGCCGCGGCCGAGGGTCACCGGGGCCACGCCCAGGATCACCTCGTCGAGCAGGCCCGCGTCGGCGAAGGCCCCGACCAGCTCGCCGCCGCCGACCAGCCAGATGTTCTTCTCGCCGGCGACGGCCCGCATCGCCTCGTGGACCGGGCGGACGTCACCCTGCACGAAGGTGAGGGCGGCACCCGGGATCGGCGGCGGCGTGCCGTGGGTGAAGACCCAGGCGGGCACGTCGCCGTAGTAGTCGGACCACTTGATCGGCTCTTCCAGCAGGGCGTCGTGCTCGAGCACCCACCGATAGGTGGTCGCCCCCATCGCGAACGCGCCCACCTCGGCGAAGAAGCCGGCGAACGGGTTCGGCTCGGCACCCTCGTCGACGGCGAACAGCCAGTCGAGCGAGTTGTCCTCGTCGGCGATGAAGCCGTCCAGCGTGGTAGCGGTGTAGTACTGCGTCTTGGCCACCCGGTCACCCTGCCACCGGGGTACGACAATGTCCGGCCAGCGCGGCCCGGATCGGGGCGGCCTTCGCGGCCGCCTCGGCCACCTCGGCGGCCGGGTCGCTGTCCCAGGTGATGCCGCCGCCGGCCCAGGCGTGCACGTGGGTGCCGTCCACCGCCACGGTGCGGATGCTCAGGCCCAGGTCGACGTGGTCGGTGCCGACCCAGCCCACCGCGCCCATGCTCACTCCCCGGCCGACCGGCTCCAGGCGGGCGATCTCGGCCAGGGCGGCCCGCTTCGGCGCCCCGGTCACCGACCCGCCGGGGCACACCGCCCGCAGCAGATCGGCGAGGTCGAGGTCGCCGGTGACCGGCGCGGAGACCACCGACTCGGCCTGCCAGAGATCAACCCACTGGCGTACGCCGAACAGTTCGTCCACCCGGACCGGGCCGACGCCGGGGAGCCGGGCGAGGTCGTTGCGCTCGAGGTCGACGATCATCACGTGCTCGGCGCGTTCCTTGGCCGAGGCGAGCAGCTCCCGGCGGCCCCGCGCGGTGGCCGGCCGGGTGCCCTTGATCGGCCGGGTGATCACCCGGCCGGCGCGCACCTCGACAAGCGTCTCCGGGGACGCGGTCGCCAGCGCCCAGCCGTCGCCGGCCAGGATGCCGCCATACCGGGCGCCGGGCAGGGCCGCCACCCGGTGCAGCGCGGCCGCCGGGTGGCCGGTGTACGGCGCGCGGGCGTGCCCCACCACGTTCACCTGATACACGTCGCCCCGGCCGATGGCGGCCCGCACCGCGTCGACGGCCGCGGCGTGCTCCGCGCCGCTCCAGCTGGGTGTCCACAACCCGACACGCCAGTCATCTGGCGGTAATGTCCCGTTCTTCGCCGTTTCGACGGAACGCAAGGCGGCTGTCTGTCCGTACCCTTCCCGCACAACCGGCGAATCAATCACAAGATCGTCAGAACGGTCGTTCAGGTACGAAGTGCCGCGGTCGGCGACCCTTTCCCAACCGGTGTGCCGGTAGACCACGGCGTAGACGTCCGGGACCCCGGGCACCGGCGACACCGCTCCTGAGCTGCCGCCGGACATTACGGATCCGGCAGCCGCCGACACGTACAGTGCAGCGCCGCAGACCGTGCCAGCGTCACTTGGATGAAGTTCGATGCCCGTTCGGCCAATGTTTCGCACGCGCAGTCCGTTGTCCGCCAGGAACGCGGCGACAAGCTCGGCAGGGTCACCCGCGTCACACTGGAACCACTGGAAAGTTGCTGACACACGGTGACGGCCCTGGCAGGACGCCGGAACGGCCGGCGGCGAGTGGTATGGAAAAGCTGGGAGGTGGTCGATCGACGAACTTCCGTGGACCATCGGAACCGAGGATTCTTTCAAGGGACGCCGTCACCTGCTCCATCCGACGTCGTTCGGATTGAGGTAACGTCCGTCACCGTAGTTGTGAACCTTCACACAGCCCCCCGACCGGAGACCCCGATGTTGTGCCAGCACCTGGACCCCTGCCCCACCGCCGACGCCACCGACCGCGAAGCGGCCCGGATCGTCGCGACCTTCCACGAGCAGGGCTGGAGCCTGCTCTGCAACGGCGTCATCGTTTTTGAGGACACCGGCGAGATCCTGCCCGACGGCACGATGATCGAGCCACACCGCGGGCCCGCCCGCCACGCGCTCGCAGCCTGACACCGCGAGCCCTCCGCTGGCGACATGTTGACCCCCTAGCCGCTACGCAACGTAGCGGTGCGACATCTTCGCTCAGCGTTGAGCCCTCCCGAGGCACCGGCCACCGACCCCCGCGAGCAACGACGACCCGCGGCGGGCCGGCGACCCGTGCCCGGGACCAACCCTCAGCGACACCCTCAGTCCTCGAACGCCTCCGGGGACGGGCACGAGCAGACCAGGTTCCGGTCGCCATAAGCGCCGTCGATGCGGCGTACCGGCGGCCAGTACTTCGCGGTCCGGTCCACCCCCGCCGGGAAGCCCGCCACCGACCGCGGATACGGGTGCACCCACTCGTCCGCGGACACCGCTGCCGCCGTATGCGGCGCGTTCGCCAACGGGTTGTCGCCGCGCGGCCACACCCCCGCCGCCACCTGGGCGATCTCCTCCCGAATGGCGATCATCGCCGCGATGAACCGGTCCAGCTCGGCCAGGTCCTCGCTCTCGGTCGGCTCGACCATCAGCGTGCCGGCGACCGGGAACGACATCGTCGGCGCGTGGAAGCCGTAGTCGATGAGCCGCTTCGCGACGTCGTCGACCGTCACGCCGGTGGCCTTCGTGATCGGCCGCAGGTCCAGGATGCACTCGTGGGCCACCAGGCCGTTGGTGCCGGCGTACAGCACCGGGAAGTGGTCGCGCAGGCGGACCGCCACGTAGTTCGCGGTCAGTACCGCCGCAGCGGTCGCCGCGGCCAGGCCGTCCGGGCCCATCATCCGCACGTACGCCCAGGAGATCGGCAGGATGCCGGCCGAGCCGTGCGCCGCCGCCGACACCGCGTGGTGGTCGCCCGCCAGCAGCGGATCCCCCGGCAGGAACGACGCGAGATGCTCCCGCACCGCCACCGGGCCCACGCCGGGCCCGCCGCCGCCGTGCGG
>DASWMR010000729.1:0-3190 GCA_036399635.1 Actinoplanes sp.
TCCAGATAGACCGGAATGCTGCGCAGGTTCTCGGTGAGCAGCGTCCACGGGGTGTTCCGGACCGACGCACCGTGCCAGTAGACGGTGTACCGGTGGCTGCCGGCCGGTGCGAGCGTGAGCAACGGCACCAGCACCGCGATCGGCAGGAGCGCACTGCGGACGGCGAGCCGCCGCCACGCACCGGCTTCCGGCGGCGCGGCAGCCGCCGGGCCCGCGGCGACCAGGGTCACGATCGCTCCGCGTGGTCCGGCTGGGACCCCACCACCCACTGTTCGGGCACCGCGGTCTCGGCGAGGGCCCGGCCGGATTTCTCCTGCACCAGGTAGCGCGGGCGGCCGCGGACCTCCTCGTGGATCCGGGCCAGGTATTCGCCGATCACCCCGAGTCCGAGCAGGATGAACGTGCCCATCACCAGCAGCAGCAGAATGACCGTCGGGAAGCCGGCCACCGACCCGCCGCGCAGCCACCGGATCAGCGTCTGCGCGCCGAGCAGCACCGAGAACGCGGCGAACGCCAGCCCGACCAGGGTGACCAGGTGCAGCGGCGCCGAGGTGAACGAGGTCAGCCCGTTGACCGCGAGCCGGAACAGCGACTTCAGGGTCCACCGGGACGCGCCGCCCTCGCGGTGGTCGATGTCCACCTCGAGGGTCACCCGGCGGAACCCGATCCAGCTGGACGTGCCGCGGAAGAACGAGGAGTGCTCGGGCATCCGCAGCAGGGCGTCCAGCGCGGGCCGGCTGAGCAGCCGGAAGTCGGTCGCGTTCACCAGGTCGACCTTGGTGAGGCCGGTGAAGGCCTTGTTGAACACCCGGCCGCCGAGCCGGCCGATCACGCCCTGCCCGGTGCGGTTGCGCTTGACCGCCTCGACCACGTGCGCGCCGTCGCGCCAGCGCTGCACCATGGCCGGGATGGCGGACGGCGGGTGCTGCAGATCGGAGTCGATCACCACGACCGCGTCCCCGGCGGCGTGCTCCAGCCCGGCCAGCACTGCCGGTTCCTTGCCGAAGTTGCGGGACAGCTGGATGCCGCGTACCCGCTCGTCGGCCAGCGCATGCTGGACGATCCGGTCCCAGGAGTCGTCCGCCGAGCCGTCGTCGACCAGCACCAGTTCGTAGCGCAGCCCGGCCGCGCCGAGCACCTCGGCGAGCCGGCGGACGAAGCGGTCGACGCCCGGCCCCTCGTTGAAGATCGGCGCTACTACCGAGACGAGCGGGCTCATCGCGCCGCCTCGCGGCAGAAGGGTCGGCCGGCCAGATGCCGGGTGGCCCGGTCGAGACTCACGTCGAAGCGCTCCAGTTCCGGCGTGGCGACGCCCTGGTGGTTGGCGAGGGAGGTCTGCCGGAACGCGTCCCGCAGCGCGCACCGGCGCGCGTTGCCGGCCGGGGTGGCGTCGAAGTCGGCGACCTCCTGGGCGATCCGGTCGTGCAGGTACGGGTATTTCCCGCCGTCGCTGCGGTCGCGGAAGTCCTTGTTCGCCGCGGCGCCGAACATTGCGGCGACGACCAGGACGGCCAGCGCCGGGCCGACGAACCGGCGGACCGTCACCAGCACCAGCAGGCCACCGGCCACGGCGGTCAGGCCGCTCTCCCGCCAGCCCTGTCCCCAACGGCCCTGCGCGGCCATCGTCTGTACGTCGGCGTTCAGCGCGGCGAGCGTGCCGGCCAGCAGCAACAGCACGGCGGCCACCCCGGCCAGCCCGAGTGCCTGCCGGCGGTCCGGCCGAGCCGGCCGCGGACCCCGGATCGCCAGCACGCCCAGCGCCACCAGGGTGAGCAGCGAGATCGCACTGATCGGGTGGAAATCCCCGCCGGTCGCCCGCTGCCACATCAGCGGCGGCAGCCAGGAGATCAGCCGGTTGGGCAGGGCGCCGGCCGCGCCGGACAGCGCGATGTCCGAGCCGGCGTAGCAGCCGCCGGCCGCGCACTTCTGATAGATGATCGCCCGGATCGGCACGAAGACCGGCAGGAAGCCGGCCCAGAGCAGGGCCGCGAAGCGGACGCCCGGGCCGCGCAGCGTGGTCCGCCAGTCCTCGGCCAACACCACCCGGCCGCGGATCAGCACGGCGGCGGTGGCGAGCGGAACCGCCAGGTAGGCCATCTCGTTGAACGCCGCGAGCGCGGCACCGGCCAGCACCACCGCCAGGCCGGGCCGTCGGGCCCGGCAGGCCGCCGCGGCCACGGCCAGCACCAGCGCGGCGGTGCTGAAGTAGAGGCCGCCGAAGAGGACAGTGGTGCTGGTCCGGCCGGCGGCGACCAGTCCGGCGCCGACTGCGAACGGCAGCAGCGCCACCGGCACCGTGGGTGCGGCCGCGAACAGCCGGCCCCGGGCGGTCACGCTCTCCGCGAAGACCACCGCGGCCAGGGTGAGCAGAACGGCCGCGGCGAACGAGACCAACCGCAGGGTGACGTTGACCGGCAGGCCGAACAGTCCAGTGATCGCAAATGCCGTCACATCGAGTGACCACTCGACCAGGCGACCCAGCGGCCGGAAGTTGCCGAGCTGCAGATAGGTCGGCACGGACTCGATCACGCCGCGCAGCAGCAGTAGCGGATTGGCTAAATACCGGCCACCGTTCGCGTACACATTGAACCGGTGATCGGCACCCGGCGTGAGCGTGACCAGCGGCATCAGCACGATCAGCGGGACCAGGACGGCCCGCCGGGCCACCGCACGCCACGGGCCACGCCGGACCGGGCGGGTCGTCGGCGCGGGCGCCGCCGGGCGCACGCCGCCGGGTTGCGCGGGCACTTTGACGATCTCGACGGTCACATTCCTGCAACGACTACGCGGAGCTGAAAGTTGCGAAGGACGCGTCCTGACCGCTCGATGAGCGTTGGGTCCAGGTGCGCTCATCCTCTATCGACGCGACCGGCGCGCCCATCGACGCGACGGGCGCCACCACCCCGACCACCCCGACCGCCCCGCTGCCCGGCCAGCGCGCCGCCGCGCCCTCGTCGGTCCTGCCCCGCGGTCGGAGCTTCCGGCCGGACATCGAAGGACTGCGGGCGGTCGCGGTACTGCTCGTCGTGCTCAGCCACGCGGGCGTCCCACTTCTCGCCGGCGGCTTCGTCGGGGTGGACGTCTTCTTCGTCATCTCCGGTTTTCTGATCACCACGCTGCTGGTCAAGGAGCTCAACAAGACCGGCAGCATCTCGCTGGCCCGCTTCTACGCCCGCCGTGGGGTGCGGCT
>DASWMR010000730.1:0-1833 GCA_036399635.1 Actinoplanes sp.
GGCCTCGCCGTGCCCCACCGCGATCCAGAAGGGTTCCGCGCTGACCCAGCCGAAGAACGCCGCGATGAGCCCGATGGTGACCAGTGACACGTGCGCGGAGAGCGGCAGCCGGCGGGCCGGATGCCGGCCGCGCGGCCCGCGCACGGCAGCGTGCGCCGGACCGTCCGCGGGTGCCACTTCGATGGTGTCGTCGGCCCGGTCGTGCCAGAACGGCGAGTTCTCCAGCTTTTCGAGCCGCGCGTCGGTGTGTGGCTGGCCGGTCGGTGGGGGCAGCGGTTCGGTGCGCCGCGGGGAGCCGTAGGACGCTCCGCGCAGCGGCGGGATCGGGCCGGGCGGTGTCTGGCCGGGGACCTGGCCGCGGTCGAGGACCACGGTGGGCCGGTTCCGCGGGTTCGGCTCGGGCAGGATCATCACGTCCGGCTCGTCCGCCGGGCGCGCCTCGTCGTCCGCGGCCACCGTCTCAGCGACGCGCTTGGCGGTGTATCCGGCGGCCGGCCGCAGCGGGTCGTACCGGCGCGGATCGGGCTGGTCGTGATCGCGCTCGACCGCCGGCGACTCGATACCCGGCTCCGCGGCCGGCGCCGGGTTCTCCACCAGCACCGACTCGACCGGCGCCGACTCGTCTGGCGAAGACTCGACCGGCACTGACTCGACCGGCGCCGGCATGATTTCCACCGGCGGAATCTCCACCTGCGGGATCCGCGTCTGCCGGGCCAGAGCCGGGTCGAGTTCCTCGTCGACGTCGCGGGTGCCGGCGGCATGCGCCTCGGCGGCCTCGCCGTCGCGGACCCGGTCGTGCCCGGGCGGCAGCAGCGTGCCGGTGCCACCGGCGGCCGGCTGGCCCTGGCCTTGGCCCTGGTGCTGGCCCTGGTGCTGGCCCGGCCGGCGGCGCGGGTGTCGTGGGCGGCCGTTCGGCCCGTCCGTGGTAGTCCGGTCGGTCTCGCCGCGCCACCAGGCCGCGTCGGGATCGCCGAACGACCACGGATCACCCTCGCTGCGAGGCGTATCCCCTGGTTGCGGCGTGTCTCCGATCACCAACCCATTGGACTACGTCACACCGCGAGGAGCACGTCACTAATAGGGCGTGTCGGAATAAATGCCATGTCAAGCATCGAGGGAACCCATCCGTTCGCGAGGCACCCCCGACCCTCACTACGCTTAGGCCCCATGAGTCACGTTCTCGCCGCGGTCGCCTGGCCCTACGCCAACGGTCCGCGCCACATCGGCCATGTCTCCGGCTTTGGAGTGCCCTCCGACGTGTTCAGCCGGTACATGCGGATGGCCGGTCACGACGTGCTCATGGTGTCCGGTACGGACGAGCACGGCACGCCGATCCAGGTGCAGGCCGACGCGGACGGGGTGACCCCGCGCGAGCTCGCCGACCGCTACAACCGAGTGATCGTGGAGGACCTGCACGGCCTCGGCCTGACCTACGACCTGTTCACCCGCACCACCACCCGCAACCACTACGCAGTGGTGCAGGAGCTGTTCGGTGTGCTGCACCGCAACGGCTACATCGTGGCGCGTACGACGCTGGGCGCGAAGTCGCCGTCCACCGGCCGCACCCTGCCCGACCGCTACATCGAGGGCACCTGCCCGATCTGCGGTTACGAGAGCGCCCGCGGCGACCAGTGCGACAACTGCGGCAACCAGCTCGACCCGGAGCAGCTGATCAATCCGCGCTCGAAGATCAACGGGGAGACCCCGGAGTTCGTCGAGACCGAGCACTTCTTCCTCGACCTGCCGGCCTTCGCCGAGGCGATCGGCAACTGGCTCGACCAGCGCGAGAACTGGCGGCCCAACGTCCTGAAGTTCTCCCGCAACCTGCTCGAC
>DASWMR010000731.1:0-3637 GCA_036399635.1 Actinoplanes sp.
GTTGATCACGACTGGTGTGCCGCAGGCGAGCGCTTCGAGGGCGGCCAGGCCGAACGTCTCCACCGGGCCGGGCGCCAGCACGACGTCGGCGCTGGCCAGCAGTGCCGCCACGGCGGACCGGTCACCGATGTGGCCGGCGAAGCGCACCGGCAGGCGGGCGGCCCGGTAGGCCAGCGCGGTGCGCCGGGTGCCGTCGCCGGCCACCGCAAGCACCGCCGGCACCTTGGCGTTGCGCAGCGCGGCCAGCGCGTCCACCGCCAGCTCGGGGCGCTTGGCCGCGGAGAGCCGGCTGCAGAAGACGACGAGCAACTCGTCGGGGCGGGCGTAGCGGGCCCGCACAGCCGGGTCGAACCTGCTCGGGTGGAACTCGTCCAGGTCGACGCCGAGCGGCACCTCGGTCAGGTTCGGCACGCCGAGGCGGCGGAACTCGGCCGCGGCGAACGTCGTGGTGCAGACGATCTGGTCGAAGAGCTCGGCGGTTCGCCGGTTGATCCGGTCGGCCACCGAGTCGCGCTTCGGCATGCCCCAGACGCCGAGCAGGGCCGCCAGGCTCTCGTGCGAGACCATCATCGAGCCGACGCCGCGCTTGCGGGCCCAGCCACCGGTCCAGCGCAGCGTGGTGCGGTCGGAGACCTCGATGCGGTCCGGCTCGAGTTCGTCGAGGAGCTGGGCGAGCCGGCGCCGGCCGGTCATCACGCGGTAACCGCCGGTGCGCGGGAGCGGGGAGCTGGGCAGTGTGATGATCCGCCCCTGCGAGGTCGTCTGCTCGGATCGTTCCCGGCCGGGAACGATCAGCACCGCCTCATGACCGGCCCGCTGGTAGCCCTCGCCGAGCTTGCGCAGCGCCGTTCGCAGGCCACCCGAGTGGGGCGTCACGAAGTTGGCCAGGCGAACAATGCGCATGCAAGCAACTCCAAGGTCATGAGCCAGCGGTGCAAGTGCCCGAACAAACCCTCAAAGGTCGTAACGGGCACCAGGCCGTACGACCTCCACCGGGCCCGCAAAAGCGGCCACGGCGGCATCCACAATAGATGCCTCGCCGGCCCATGCGGGCACCAGATGGGTCAACAACAATCGGCCGACGTCCGCCTTGGTGGCCGCCTCGCCGGCTTCGCCGCCGGTCAGGTGCAGGCCCGGCGGGTTGTCCGCGCCATCGAGGTAACTCGCCTCACAGAGAAAAAGGTCGGCGCCGGCGGCGAGTCGCAACAGCGCCTCGCACGGCGCAGTGTCTGACGAATACGCCAGTACGCGTCCATCGTGCTCCACGCGTACGCCATAGGTCTCGATCGGATGGTTGACGCGGTCGACGGTGACCGTGAACGGGCCGATCGGGAACGTGCCGGGCTGCAACCCGTAGAAGGTGTAGACATCGTCCAGCGGTTCGTTGTCCGCGCTGTACGCCGCGGAGATCCGTTCGGCGGCACCCAGCGGAGCGTAAACCGGCAGAGCCGGCCAGGCGCCGCGCGGGTCGTAGCGGCGCACCACCGCATAGGTGCAGGCGTCGAGCATGTGGTCGCAGTGCAGGTGGGTCAGCATGATCGCATCGAGGCTGTTCATGTCGGCGTAGCGCTGTAGGGCGGACATCGAGCCCGAACCGAAATCGAGCAGCAGCCGGAAACCGTCGGCCTCGAGGAGATAGGCGGAACAGGCCGACTCGGGCCCGGGAAAACTGCCGGCGCAGCCGAGGACGGTCAGTCGCATACGGGTCCCTCTGGCTCACGCTGGGTCGACCACGCCCCGCCTGACCGGCCCGTGTTGCCGTCGTCAGACCAGTCGCTCACGAGGCGAAGCGTACGCCGGGACCTGCGCCCCACATAAACGTCTGATCGATTTGTCGCTAAATCGACAACGTACATCACAGCGGTCACCGGCCCGGCCGTTAGGGCAATTCCCGTTACGTCCGGTGAGTCGTTTGCGTTGCACAAAGTGAGACTTCGGACGACGTGCAGACGGAGGCAGCGTGCCCACGATCGAGCAGAGCCGCACCCCACAGACCGAGGCGGCGGATCTCATGCCGTTCGGCGGTTGGGAGCGTACCGCGGTCGCCGGCATGCCGGAGGACAGCGACGTGCTGTTCCGCTTCCCGGCGCCGGACGACCCGGCGCCCAGCACCCTGCGGCTGCTCTCGATGTCGCTCTACGCGGCGGCTCTGGGCCTGGCCGGGGTGGGCGTCGGGGTCCGCGCGATGGTCACCGTCGTCGGCGGCGCAGACTTCTGGTACGTGCCCACCCTGGCGCTCTTCGGCCTGATCAGTGTGGCCCTGACGGTGGGGACGTTCCTGTCGATCCACCGCCCGGTACTGCCGTGGGTGCTGCTGCTGGTCGCCACGCCGCCGCTGACCGTCGCCATCGCGATCGCCGCGCTCTACTAGCGGGGGCCGGCGGGCGTCAAGCCCAGAGCTGGCCGTCGAGGGCTTCCTCGGCATCGTTGAGCGTGCCGCCGTAGGCACCGGTCGACAGGTATTTCCAGCCGCCGTCGCAGACCACGAACGCCACGTCGGCGCGGCGGCCCGCCTTGACTGCCTCGTGCGCCACGGCCAGCGCCGCGTGCAGGATCGCGCCGCTGGAGAAGCCGGCGAAGATGCCCTCCACCTCAACCAGCTGGCGGGTGCGGAGCACGGCGTCGCGGGTGCCCACCGAGAAGCGCCGGTCCAGCACCGACGCGTCGTACAGCTCCGGCACGTACCCCTCGTCGATGTTACGAAGGCCGTACACCAGCTCGCCGTAGCGCGGTTCGGCCGCGACGATCTGGATGCCCTCGACCTTCTCCTTGAGGAAGCGGCCGGTGCCCATCAGCGTGCCGGTGGTGCCCAGCCCGGCCACGAAGTGCGTGATGGTCGGCAGGTCGTGCAGCAGCTCGGGGCCGGTGGTCGCGTAGTGCGCGCGGACGTTGGCCGGGTTGCCGTACTGGAACAGCATCTTCCAGTCCGGGTGCTCCGCGGCGATCTGCTTCGCGGTCGCCACGGCCTGGTTCGACCCGCCCGCGGCCGGCGAGAAGATGATCTCCGCCCCGTACATCCGCAGGAGCTGGATCCGCTCGGCCGAGACGTTCTCCGGCATCACACAGACCAGCCGGTACCCCCGGAGCTTGGCCACCATGGCCAGGGCGATGCCGGTGTTGCCACTGGTCGGCTCGAGGATGGTGTCGCCCGGGTGCAGCACGCCGGACTCCTCCGCCTCGCGCACCATGAACAGCGCCGGGCGGTCCTTGATGCTGCCGGTGGGGTTGCGGTCCTCCAGCTTGGCCCAGAGCCGCACCGGCGGCGCCCCCTCGGGCACCGTCGGCGACAGCCGGGGCAGGCCGACCAGCGGCGTGCCCCCGCAAGCATCCAGCAGGCTCTCGTAGCGAGCCATGAGCTACTGGCCTTCAGTCCGCTTAGGGGTGGGGCGTCCCAGCAGGGCCGCTGCGGCCGCGAAGCCGAGCGCGCCGCCGGCCACGGCCGGCAGGATGGTGACGGAGTCGCCGTCGCTCAGCGGGGCGTCGAGCGCACCGAGGAAGCGGACGTCCTCGTCGTTGACGTAGACGTTCACGAACCGGTGCAGCGCCCCCTCGTCCGTGACCAGCCGGCCACGCAGGCCGCTGTGCCGGCTGTCGAGGTCGTCGAGCAGTGCGGTCAGCGTCGCCCCCGACCCGGACA
>DASWMR010000732.1:0-3968 GCA_036399635.1 Actinoplanes sp.
CTCGCGCGTGCAGACCGCGATGTCGGCGGCGGCGATCAGGCCGAGCCCGCCGGCCCGCGCGGGGCCGCCGACGCGGGCGATCACCGGCTTGGGGAACTCCCAGAGGGCGGCGAGGACGTCGGCGAGCAGCTCGGCGGGGACCCGGCCGGACGCTCTGGCCTCGGCGGTCTCCTTCAGGTCGGCGCCCGAGCAGAAGACCGGGCCGGTGTGGGAGAGCACCACGACCCGGACGGCGGGGTCGGTGAGCGCCGCGGTCAGCCCCTCGAGGAACCGGTGCATCAGCGGGGTGGAGAGGGCGTTGCGGTTGGCCGGGCTGTCCAGGGTCAGAGTGGTCACCCCGGCGTCGGTGGCGGTACGGACCAGATCCATGCCGGAACCATAAACGGCGGCCGTGCACACTTGAGCGATGGCCGGTGTTCTTGTCGATGGTGATCCCGTTCCGGCGGACGGGTCGCTGCCGGCGTCCGCGATCGAGCGGGCCGGGCGTCATGGGTTCGCCGTCTACGTGCATGTGCCGTTCTGCGCGAGCCGGTGCGGGTACTGCGATTTCAACACCTATACGGCGAGTGAGCTGGGGGGTGGGGCGAGTCGCGAGGAGTACGCCGACACGGTGCTGCGGGAACTCCACCTCGCCAAAAACACGATAAATCCGGACAAAGTGGACACGGTGTTCGTGGGTGGGGGGACTCCTACGCTGTTGGGCGCGGACGACCTGGGCCGCATCCTGGACGGCATCGACCGGGCCTGGGGACTGGCGCCGGGCGCGGAGATCACCACCGAGGCCAACCCGGAATCCGTCGACCGGGCCTACCTGCGGACGCTGCGGGGGCACGGCTTCAACCGGATCTCCCTGGGCATGCAGTCCGCCGCACCCACGGTCCTGCGCATTCTCGACCGCCGGCACACCGCCGGCCGCGCACCGCAGGCCGCGATCGAGGCCCGCGCGGCCGGGTTCGAGCACGTCAACCTCGACCTGATCTACGGCACCCCGGGCGAGACGGCCGCCGACTTCGCCGGCTCGCTGCGAACGGTCATCGATGCGGGTGTGGACCACGTCAGCGCGTACGCCCTGATCGTCGAGGACGGCACCCGGATGGCCGCCCGGATGCGCCGTGGCGAGTTGCCGTACCCGTCCGACGATGTCGCCGCGGACCGCTACCTGGCCGCCGAGGCCGCTCTCACCGAGGCCGGTTTCGCCTGGTACGAGGTTTCCAACTGGGCCACTTCGCCGGACGCCCGCTGCCGGCACAACCTGCTCTACTGGACCGGCGCGGACTGGTGGGGCCTCGGGCCAGGGGCGCACAGCCACGTCGGTGGGGTGCGCTGGTGGAACGTCAAACACCCGGTGACGTACGCGAAAAGGCTGGCCGACGGCGTCTCGCCCGGACATGGCCGGGAAGTGCTCACCGACACCGACCGGCACGTGGAGGACGTCATGCTCCGGGTCCGGCTGAGCGAGGGCATCCGGCTCGACCGGGTGGACCCGGTGGGTGCCAAGCAGGCATTGGCGAACGGGCTGCTGGAGCCGACCGCGTACGAGGGTGGGCGTCTGGTGTTGACCCTCCGCGGCCGGCTCCTGGCCGACGCCGTCATCCGCGACGTGGTGTGACGCCTATTTGATCAGCGGGTAGGTGAGTGGGTAGTTGTAGGGCTCGTTGTTGATCGCCCGGACGCCGGCGACCAGCCCGAAGATGACCGCGACCAGCATCGCGATCGGGACGATGACCCAGAACAGGCAGAAGGTGACCCAGCCGACGACCGCGATGACCGACCAGAGAAGCTGGAAGTTCAGCGCCTTGACCGCCTCGGCCCGCACGGCCGGCGACTGGCTGCCCTTGGCGAGCAGGGACACCAGCGGGGCGATCCAGCCGCCGCACCCGGCGGTGACCACCGAGGCCACGACGCCGCCGAAATGCGCGATCAGGATCCAGATCTTGTCGTCCGGCCCGGTGGCATAGCCCGGCTGCTGGCCGTAACCCGGCTGCTGGCCGTAGCCAGGCTCCTGGCCGTAGCCGTACTGCGGAGCCGGCGGGGGCGGGGGCGGCGAGCCGTACTGCGGGGGCGGCTCGTTACCGGGGTAGGGGTTGAACGGCTTGGTGGGATCGTCGGGATCACCCGAGCCGGGCGGACGCGGCGGTTCAGTCATGGCTGACAACCTAGGGCCGCAGCTCAGCGCGGTCGAGGGCGACATGCCCGGTGCGGCCGGCCGGCCGCACCGGCGAAGTGACAATCTTTCGATCATCGCGCTGCCGCGTGTGGCGACGTAGACTGGCACTCGCTCGATGGGAGTGCCAGGAACCGGGACGAGGGAGGGGTCATATGAGTCTCGATGACCGCAAGCTCGAGGTCCTCCGCGCCATCGTCGAGGACTACGTCGAGACCCAGGAGCCGGTCGGCAGCAAGGCGCTGGTCGAGCGGCACCATCTGGGCGTCTCCCCGGCCACGGTGCGTAACGACATGGCCGTGCTGGAGGAGGAGGGCTACATCCGCCAGCCGCACACCAGCGCCGGCCGGGTGCCCACCGACGCCGGCTACCGCCTCTTCGTCGACCGCCTCTCCAAGGTCAAGCCGCTCACCCCGGCCGAGCGTCGGGCGATCGAGCGCTTCCTGATCAACGCGGTCGATCTGGACGACGTCGTGCACCGCACCGTGCGCCTGCTCGCCCAGCTCACCCGCCAGGTCGCGGTCGTGCAATACCCCTCGCTGGCCCGCTCCGCGGTGCGCCACCTCGAGCTGGTGCCGATCTCCACCACCCGGCTCATGCTGGTGATGATCGCGGACACCGGCCGGGTTGAGCAGCGCCTGGTCGAGCTGCCCGGTCCGGCCTCCGTCGAGGACGTGCTCGACCTGCGCCGCCGGGTCAACGAGAAGCTGGCCGGGCAGAAGATGGCCGACACCCCCGCGCTGGTGCAGGGGTTGGTCGACGACTGCTCGCCGGCCAACCGCGGCACGATGGCCTGCCTCGCCGCCGTGCTCCTGGAGACCCTGGTCGAGCGTAGTGAGGAGCGCCTCGCCCTGGCCGGTACGGCGAACTTGACACGGGGCGGTGTGCTGGACTTCCAGGGAACTTTGCGGCCTGTCCTGGAGGCCCTGGAGGAGGAGGTCATCCTGCTCAAGCTGATCGGCGATCTCGAGCCCAGCAAGACCCGGGTGCGGATCGGCGACGAGAATGAGATCGACAACCTGCGGTCGGCGTCGGTGGTCAGCACCGGTTACGGCCCGGGCGTGACGATCGTGGGTGGGCTGGGCGTGCTCGGCCCCACCCGGATGGATTACCCCGGCACCATCGCAACCGTGCGCGCGGTGGCACGCTACGTGGGCGACCTATTGGCACAGAACTGACGCGACCGCGCCGACATTGAGGACCCCAGACCCCGTGGCCAAGGATTACTACGGCATTCTCGGCGTGAGCCGGGAGGCGACCGACGACGAGATCAAGCGTGCCTACCGCAAGCTGGCTCGGCAGTACCACCCGGACGTCAATCCCGATCCGGCGGCGCACGAGAAGTTCAAGGACATCAACGCGGCGTACGAGGTCCTGTCCGACGACCAGAAGCGCCAGATCGTGGACCTCGGCGGCGACCCGCTCGCACCGGGCGGCGGCGCCGGCCCGGGCGGCCCCGGTGGCGCCGGCCCGTTCGTCGGCTTCCAGGACATCATGGACGCGTTCTTCGGCACGGCGGCCGGCGGCGCCACGCGGGGCCCTCGCCCGCGCACCCGGCCCGGCGCCGACGCGATCCTGCGCCTGGAGCTCGACCTGGTGGAGACGGCGTTCGGCGTCGAAGCCCCGATCACGGTCGACACCGCGGTGCTGTGCACCCAGTGCTCCGGTGCGGGCACCGCCCCCGGCACCCACCTGGCGACCTGCGAGACGTGCGGCGGCCGCGGTGAGGTGCAGAGCGTGCAGCGCACGTTCCTCGGTCAGGTGGTCTCGTCCCGTCCCTGCGCCACCTGCCAGGGCCACGGCA
>DASWMR010000733.1:0-2502 GCA_036399635.1 Actinoplanes sp.
TCCCGGGCGTTCCCCAAGTTGTCGACCCAGCGGACGCGCCAGCGCTTGCCCCGGCCGTGCTTCTTGGAAGGCAAGCGGGCGCCGTCCGGGCCGCGCTTCGCCAGGTACCAGAGGTCATCGACCGCCATCGTCTGTACCCCCTTGCCGGATGAGCCAGAGCCGGATCCCGGCCGGGTCGTACCGCAGATGCCGACCAACCTTGAATGCAGGCGGCCCGCTGCGGTGATGCCGCCACTGGTAGAGGGTCGCGACCGGCACCTGGAGAAAGTCGGCGACGTCGTCGACTGTCCAGAGCCGTTCGACGGCGGCCGCGCCTTCGCGCGCTGTCGTTATCAACGTGTTGCTCCAATCCGTGGACATGCCCGGTGTTCCTCAGCGAGGCGTCAAGGTGGCCTTGACGGTGAATCACGTGTCACGCGGCGATGGTGCCCAGGTATTTCCGGGCGGCGTCTTGGTGTTCTCGAGCCATTGCGGCGGAGGTGTTGGCGAGCATGGCGTCAGCCGGCGTTTGCCATCCGGCGCCGACGAATTCGAGGAAGTTGACGATCAGCGTCGTCGGCTCGGCGACCGGCTCAGCCCGTTCCGGGCCGCCGGTCTGAGCACGACGGAACACCACGCGTTGGTCGCGGAGCATGGCGAAGGTGATGGAGTAGCGGCGAGACTTGGTGAGGAAGTGCCCGCCGTAGCCGAGCATGTGTGCCCACCGCCGGAGCCGGAAGTACGGGCTTGCCGGTGGCCCGGCCGGGGCACGCCGTTCCGCATCAGCGGCGGCGGCCTGTTCGGCTGCGCAGGTGGGGCAGACCCGGTATCGGGTGCAGCTACCGCAGTTCGGGTCGGTGCGCAGGTCCCCGAAGGGATCGGCCGGGGCAGGCTCAGCACGCTGCGTCCCGCCGAGCCGGGTGGGCGGTTCCGGGTTGACGCGGAAGTGACCGAGTCGCCAGCAGGCGTCGATCAGGCGTTCGGTGTGGGTGCCGTCCGGGTCGGCGTACAGGCTGATCGTGTCGGCGGTGAGCCGGTTGGAGGCGTGCCCGGTGACTTCGGTCGACTTGGTGGCGTACTTCGCCAGGTACGCGGCGACCTGGGCGTCGGTGACCTGCCCGTCGGCGGCGACGGTGATTACCTTGGTGAGGACCTGGTCGCCCCAGCCGATCGGCCATCCGTCCCGGTTCGCCGGGTGCGGGTCGGTCGCGAAGGTGACCGTGTCGGCGGCGTGGTCGATGGCCGCAACGAGGTCGGCGGCGTCCAGCTCGCGGGGTGGCGCCACGATGGCGTCCGGGTCGCCGGGGTCGTACCCGTCGAGGCGGACGATGGCGTGGAAGTGCACGACGCCGCGTCGTTGCATCTCGGCGGCTTTGCCGAACGACAACCGGATCGGGCACGCCCACCGGGTCCGTTCCTTGCCGTCCTCGTCGAACGTGACCACCGGGACGTCGGCGACGCCGCGGGCTTTGGCGGTCTGCCGGATGTGCCGGTTGATGGCGATGCTGGTGCGCCGCCACAGTTCCCCGGCGGTTACGTTCCACACGGCCTGGGCGGCGTAGTCGTAGCAGTCGAGGCAGAGCGGGGTGCCGAGGTTGCGGTCGGTTTCGGCGTGCCGGGCGAAGCAGACCAGCCGCACCCCGTGCGGGCACACGGTGAGGTCGCGGCGGGCGTGGCACGGGTCGGGGCGGCAGTCGCACTCGGTGCGCCGGTTGCAGGTGTGGTGTTTCACGGCCCGGGTGTGGACCTCGCCGAACGAGGGTGCGGTGAAGGTCGGGAACACCGCCGGGTGCCGGGCCACCTGCTCGGTGACTCCCTTGCCGCCGACGAGCCCGGCCCGGACGACCTGGTACGCGTCGCGTTTGTACCGCTGCGAGCAGGCGGGGCAGACCGCTTCGCGGCGGTTGCCGCAGGGCTTGTAGATGACCCCGTCCGGCATGTCCGCGGTGTGCCGCTCGGCGAGCAGACGCCCAGTGGCGATTTCGATGGTGGTCATAGTTCCGGCCAGCCGGACCGGCCGCGCGCACGCGGACGCGGTTTTGACGTGGCTCAGCCATGCTTCGTAGTCGGGGCGGGCGGCGCGGGCGACGGCTTGCTTGTTCAGGTCGGTGGAGCGGCGCCACCAGGCGGGGATGGTGGGCTCGGTGCATGCCGCCGTACCCGAGGCCGTGGTGGCGTCGGGTACGACGGGCAACGTCGAGAGAGTCACGCGGCGGCCTCGGGCGCCGCGGCAAGGTGCACACCGGCAGGCGGGTCGCCGAGGCAGCGAATCGCCCGTGCGGTTTCGGGGTCGAAGCACAGCCCAAGCGAGTCCAGCAAGAAGCGCCGTACGACCTCGAGCGGCTGTGCCGTCAGGATCGGCGGGGGTTGGGTCCAGTCGATACCGCTTGCGCCCATCAACGCGACGGCTTGGTGGACGTGTGTGGCGCAGCGACTAGTGACGCACCCGAACACCGCGAGCCCGGAGCCGAGATGAACGACCGAGTAGCGGAACAGGCCGGTGCCGTCGTCGTTGTCCGGCAC
>DASWMR010000734.1:0-1901 GCA_036399635.1 Actinoplanes sp.
CTCACCCGCCGGGAGCGCGGCCGCCCGGTGACGCTGACCTACCGGTGTGACGCGCCGACCGAGCGCCGGGTGATGAACGCGACCGTCACGAGCACCGCCGTCGGTGAGGTCGAGATCGTCAGCGACGTGGAGCGTCGTGCGCCCCGCCCGGCCGTGGCCCTGCTCGACCAGCCGCCGACCGTGGACCGGGACGGCGACATGATCCGGATGTGCGCCTGGTGCGCCCGCATCCTGGTCGACGACTGGGTCGATGTGGACGAGGGATGCCGCCGACTGCATCTGCTGGAAATCGAAACTGGACCGCTGCCGCCGATCAGCCACGGCATGTGCGGCGACTGCCTGGACGCGGTCAGCAGCGACCTGAATCTGTCGCCCGGCCTGCTGCCACGAAACCGGCGCCACGTCACCTCCCGCTCCTGACCGGGTCAGAGTATCGGCAGCATGGCAGGCGCCGGACTGGGCCAGGCGGTCCGCTTCGCTGTCCCGCTGCTTGCGCATCTGGCGACCGTCCTTCTGGTGGCTGGCACGCTCTGCGTGCTCGGCCTACGTTCGATCGTCGAGGATCGGCCGGCCACGCCCGATGCGGTCCGTTCCCGCCGGAGGTGGCCGATTCGGCGGCTGATGCCGATCGGGACTCATGTTCTGTGGCGCGATCGCTGAGGGCGCCGCGGGCGATTGGCTCGCGGTGTTCCTGAACGAGGAGCGCCGGTTGTCGCACACCGGCGCGGCCCTGGGGTACGCACTTTTCGTGACCGCGATGGCGGCTGGCCGACTGGCCGCGGAGCGACCACATCGGCATGTCGGCGCGATCGGAGTGGTCCGCAACGGAGCGATACTGGCCGGGCTGAGCATCGGAGTGGTCGTGCTCGCCGTGCCGAGTTCCTGGGCTTTCGTCGGCGCGTTCGGTTGGGGCGCCGGCATTTGCTGGGTGTTCCCGGCCGCGCTGAGTGCGACCGGGAACGCGGCCACGCCCTCGGCCGTCGGTGGGATGACCGCGCTGGGCTACAGCGCGAGCATCTTCGGGCCGCTCGCGATCGGCAGACTGGCGCACTCGACCGGCCTCGGCACGGCACTCCTCACCCTATTGCCACTGATTCTCGTCGTTGTCCTGCTGGCGCCGGCCCTGGCCGGGGCCGCACCGAACCCCGACGATTGATCGCCCGCAGCCCGAACTGCTCCAGCGCGACCTCGATCGGTGGGCGTCCATGCCGCGCGCGCCGGATGGGCCGGGTGTCGTTCATGGAGTCGCGCCAGCGTTCGCGGTTTCGCTGCCAGGCCCCGATGTACTCGACGCACTGTTGTGGCCCGGATGAACCGCAGGCGGCCGCATGACGCGGACAACGACTCCAGAATCTGCTTGTCGCGGCCGGTTAGCGCGTCACATTGGTGCTCGATCCGGCCCCTGAGCTGGTCGATGAACGCCAGCCGGCCAGCCAGGACCGCCGTCCAGTGGCCCCGGTCCGCGTCGGCGATCGTACCGCCGTCATCGAAAAGGGCGAAGAGTCCCTCGGCTAGAACATCACCGAACTCCTGCTGGCGGGCCCGCTCGGGGGTGGCGAACGGGTCGTATGGCATCTGCACCGCGACACCCACCTGACCGACCGGTCGAAGCGCCGTCTCGCCGAGCAGAAAAAACCAGTCCTCGTTGTAAATCTCGGAAAGAACGAATCGATCCGATCCGCGGGGACGGCCAGTGCTCCACCGCCGATGAAGGATCGTGATCGGTGCCGTGACCGGCAGCTTGATCCGTGCTGCTCCTCCCATGGGCGTCCAGCACTGACAGACGAGCCCCCGCACCGCCAGGTGCGAGGGGCCCGTGCGCGTTCAGAAGATCAGGTTGAACTGGTTCCAGCCGGTGCCGATGAGGATGTTGGTGGAGGGGTCGATCCAGCTGCCCTTGC
>DASWMR010000735.1:0-3486 GCA_036399635.1 Actinoplanes sp.
GCTGTGGCTGGGCGCCGGCGCGTCGGTCGCCGCCATCGGCCTGGTCTGGCACCGGCAGGCCCGTGCCGCTCAGCCGGGCACGTTCCAGGTGTCCGGCGCCGAGGGCACCCGCGTGCTGTTGTCGTCCAGCGAGCGGTTCGCGTTCGCCCGGGCCGTCGTCATGGCGCGCCGGGTCCGCCGGACCTGGCCGGGGCTGTCCGGCATGATCGATCCGGCGACCGCCGACCACTCGCTGACCCGCGCACTCGACGACCTGGCCACGATCATGGCCCGGCGGCAGGACATCCGCCGGCTTCGTGCGGAGCTTTCGGGTGTACGCCGCCAGGCCGTCCCCGCCGGCAGTCCGGCCGTGCTGGCCCTCACCGAGCAGCGTGAGCGCGTCGAGCGGCTCTGGCAGGAGACCGGCGAGCAGGCCAACCGCATCCTGCGCAGCATCGAGACGACCGCGCTGGCCGGCGAGACCTTCCTGCACGAGCGGCGGATCGGCGAGACAGTGCGCCAGGCCGAGTTGGTGCTGGCCGGCCTCAGCGCCGGTGCCCCGTCCGCGGAGACCGGCCCGGACCTGGCCGACCGCACCGCCGCCGTGATCAGTGCCTACCGGGAGCTGGCCGCGTTCGAGCGCGCTTGATCAAACCAGCTCGGGTGGGAGCAGGTCGACGTTGATCATTGCGCCGGCCAGCAGTCCGGCGGCCGCCGAGGTGATCACCTGAGCGGCCGGGTCGGCCACGTTGCCGGCCACCCAGACGCCCGGCACGGCGGTGCGGCCCGAGGGGTCGACCGCGGGTAGGTAGGTGCCGAAGCCGGACGGGTGCTCCGCCGGGTGCAGGCCGAGCGTGCCGAGGAAGGCGGCCCGGGCGACCATCCGGGTGGCGGTGACCAGGTAGTCCCGGGCGACCAGCCGGCCGTCGGTCATCCGCACCCCGTCGTCGGTCACCCGGTCGATCTCGTCGGCCGGCAGGAGCAGCACGTCCGGGCTCCACTGCCGCCACAGCCGGACCTGCTCGGCGGACCGGGGCGAGACACCGAGGACGCCGATCGCCTTGCCTCGCACCTCATACCCGTGGCAGTAGGGGCAGTGCAGCACCGTGCGGCCCCATCGCTCGGCCAGTCCGGGCACGTCCGGTAGCTCGTCCACCAGACCGGAGGTGACCAGCAGGCGCCGGCCGCGCCGGGTGTCGCCGTCGGCCAGGGTGACTAGGAAATGGTCGTCCACCCTCTCGGCCGAGGCGACTTCGCCGTCGTCGAAGGTCGCTCCGTAGCGCTCCGCCTCGGCCTGGCCGGCCGCCCGGAACTCCGCAGGGCTCATGCCGTCGCGGGTGAGGAAGTTGTGGATGCCCTCGGCCGGGGCGTTGCGCGGGGCGCCCGAGTCGATCACCAGTACCGAGCGCAGCGCCCGGCCCAGAGCCACCGCGCCGCTGAGCCCGGCCGGCCCGCCGCCGATCACGATCACGTCGTATGTCATGGACCAATGGTGGACGAGTTGGCCGAATTAGGGAACGATGTTTGCCATGACGGCAAATGAGGCGACGACCGACGACGTGCTCCGTGAGGTGGGGCCCCGGCTCCGGTCGTTGCGCCGGCAGGCCGGCATCACGCTGACCGCGCTGGCCGAGTCGACCGGGATTTCGGTGAGCACGCTCTCCCGGCTCGAGTCCGGCGGCCGCAAGGCGACCCTGGAGCTGCTGCTGCCGCTGGCCCGGGCCCATCACGTGCCCCTCGACGAGCTGGTCGGCGCGCCGCCGACCGGCGATCCCCGGGTCTACGCGCGCCCGATCGTCGCGTACGGACAGACGATCTTGCCGCTGACCCGGCAGCCGGGCGGCCCGCAGGCGTTCAAGCACCTCATCGCCGCCGGGGCCCGGCAGCATCCGGATCCGAAGACGCACGAGGGCTACGAGTGGCTCTACGTGCTCAGTGGCCGGCTGCGGTTGATCCTCGGTGAGCACGACCTGGTGCTGCCGCCGGGCGAGGCGGCCGAGTTCGACACACGGGTGCCGCACTGGTTCGGCAGTGCCGACGGCAACGCGGTCGAGTTCCTGTCGATCTTCGACCGGCAGGGCGCGCGCATTCACGTCCGCGCGCGCCCGAAGCGGTCGAGCCCTCCGAACTGACCGGCATCCAAGTGCGTTCACTCCTTTCAGTGACTCGACGGTTACCCGGAATGCCACTAAGTTGTCTCACGACATGCGTCCCCCGCCCATGCCCCTGCACCGTCCGATACCTGCATCAGTGAGCCGGCGGTCGGGCGGTGGCTGCTGTCCGGACGTCTCGGTGATCAAGAAGACGTCAGGCGGCTCGGCGGGCGGTGGACCACTGCCGGGGTACGACCGTCCGAGTTGTCCGCACGGTGCCCAGCGCGCCGGTCAACAGGGTCTGCACCAGCTCGGCGTCGGGCAGCCGCCACCCGGTCCGTTCGGGGTCGACTGCCCACCGCACCGGTCCGTCCGGCAACCGGCTCGGGGCCGCGGGGATCCACGAGCCGGGCCCGTGCCGCACGATGTCCGACTGACTGTCCAATTCGGTGCGCAACGGCACGCCGGCCCGGACCAGGAACATGTACCGGCCGGCCGCGGTGACCGCTACCGGGCCGACCGAGTCGGCCCCGCCGGCCGGGTCGAGCACCCGGCGGCCGGGTCGAGCACCCGGCGGCCCAGCACAGCCGGCACCTCCAGGGCGTCGACGGGCCCGCCAGTGGTGAGCAGCACGGCGTACGGCCGGCGCCGCCACCACGCCTGCACCCGGCCCAGGTCGGTGGTGGCGTTGTCCGCCCAGGACTCGAGCGCGGGATGACCCGACATGATCGGGCAGTCGGGCCGGCCGCAGGCGAAGCGGTGACCGGTGAGCCACGCTCCCGGTGTCACCGGCCAACCGTGCGCGGCGTAGGAAATCGCGGCCCGCCGCAGGTGGGCACGGTCGAGCCGATCGAGAAGGGCCGGCGGTACGAACGGCCCACGAGCGGTCCACTGCATGGCTCGATAACCCCCCGATCTACATGGTCCGGCTTATATCAGCCGAAGACGCCGTATCCAAGTGAGACACGCGTCGTTGGTTTGGGCAGATCCAACCCTTTGCAAGTTGCACTAAACCTAGAAGTATCGGTGAGCAGGCGATCACACACTCTGTGCGACGTGCGCGGACGTGGCGGGTTAAGACTGCACATGACACAAGGACTCGCCGGCGGGGGTCGCCGGACGAGTCGGGGGAGGCACCGTGGACGAGCTGCCGATCGGCCGCCGCGTCGCCTATTGGCGCGGCCGGCGCAAGATGTCCCAACAGGTCTTTGCCGACCGGTTGGGCAAATCAAAGAGCTGGGTCGACAAGGTGGAGCGGGGGGTCCGCCGACTCGACAAGTTCTCCGTCGTCTACGAGATCGCCGACGTACTGCAGGTCGACGTCCAGCTGCTGCTGGGCAAGGACGTGGAGCGTCGACCGGAAACGCAGAACTGCATCGACCAGGTAGAGGTCGAGGAGATCCGGGCCGCACTG
>DASWMR010000736.1:0-1836 GCA_036399635.1 Actinoplanes sp.
AAGCAGTGGTTCGGGATCGGACACCGCGACCCTGCAACTGCGGATCCCGGCCGCGAAGTTCGGCAATGTGGTCGACCAGCTGTCCAAACTGGGCACCGAGGATCAGCGCGAGATCAGTACCGAGGACGTCACCGAGCAGACGGTCGACCTGGACGCCCGGATCACCGTGCAGCAGGCGCGGGTGGACAGCGGCCGCAAGCTGCTGTCCCAGGCGAAATCGCTGAACGACCTGGTGATGCTGGAGCGGGAGGTGGCCACCCGAGAGTCCGATCTGGCCTCGTTGCAGGCCAAAAAGCGCCGGCTGGCCGATCTGACCGCGCTCTCCACGATCTCGGTGACCCTCCTCGGCCCGCAGGCCACGGTCAAGGACCCGGACGACGGCCCGCCCGGCTTCCTCTCCGGCCTGGGCTCCGGCTGGGCGGCGCTGGTCACTTCGCTGACCGTGCTGCTGACTGTGCTCGGCGCGCTGCTGCCGTGGCTGCTCGCATTCGGCCTGCCGGCGTGGGCCATCTTCTGGGCGCTACGGCGGTACCGGCGATCAAGCGCCCCGAAGCCGGCCCTCGCCCTCGGCCCCGACCCCTCATCCGCACCCGCCTCGGCACCGCCGGACAAGACCGAATAGCGGCGCACGCGCTGCCCGGGACCGCCCGAGCAGCGCGCCTCTGCCCGCCTAGAACACGATGTCCGCCTGGAAGCCGTTCTGCCTAGAACTCGCCGGTGGCGACGGCCGCCAGCGCAGTGTGCACCATCACCCGTACGCCGTAGCCGATGCTCGTCTCGTCCACGTCGAAGTCACCCTGGTGCAGGTCGTGTTTCTCGGCAGAGCCCGGCACCCCGGTGCCCAGCCGGATCATCGCACCCGGAACGTGGTCGAGGTAGAACGCGAAGTCCTCGCCGCCCATGCTGATCTCGGCCTCGACCACCCGATCGGAGCCGAGCGCGGCGCCGGCCGCACCCGCGATCACCGCGGCGGCCATCCGGTCGTTGATCACCGGCGGCACACCCCGGTGGTAACCGACCTCGACCTCCGCGCCGGTCGGCGCCACCACGTCCTTGACCAGCTGGGTGATCAGCTCGGGTGCCTGGCGCCAGGCCTCGCGGCTCAGGATCCGCACCGTGCCGCGGGCCACGCCCTCGCCGGGGATGGCGTTGAACGCCTCGCCCGCGTGCACCGCACCCCAGACCAGCGAGACCCCGGCCCGCGGGTCGATCCGGCGGTTCAGCAGCGCCGGCACGTCCACGAGCACCCGGCCCAGCGCGTACACCAGATCGGCGGTCAGGTGCGGGCGGGCGGTGTGGCCGCCGGGACCAGTCAGCTTGACGTGGATGGTGTCCGCGGCCGCGGTGAACGGGCCGGAGCGCACCCCGACCAGCCCGGCCGGCAGTTGCGGGTAGCAGTGCAGCGCGAAGATCCCGGCGACATCCTTGAGCGCACCGGCCGCGATCACCTCGGGGGCGCCGGACGGCACCGTCTCCTCGGCCGGCTGGAAGATCAGTCGGACCCGGCCCGGCAGGTCACCGCGCTCGGCGAGCTGAGCCAAGGCCAGGCCGAGGCCGAGCAGCACGGTGGTGTGCACGTCGTGGCCGCAGGCGTGCGCCACGCCCGCCACCGTCGAGCGGTACGGCACGTCCTTGGTGTCCTGCAGCGGCAGCGCGTCCAGGTCGGCGCGGAACGCGATGACCCGATCGCCGGTGCCGATGTCACACAGCACGCCGTTGCGGTTGGGCAGCAGTCGGGGCGACAGGCCGGCCGCGGTGAGCTCGCGCATGATCAGCTTGGCGGTCTGGAACTCGTGGTACGAGCGCTCCGGGTTCGCGTGCAGATGCCGACGGATC
>DASWMR010000737.1:0-2881 GCA_036399635.1 Actinoplanes sp.
CGTCGGCACGGTTGTCGGTGCGCTCGTCGGCGCCGCCATGGTGGCGCTGCACGTCTCGGTGACCGTGCACCTGATCGCCTCCGCCGCGTTGACGACGATCGTGGTGCTCCTCGCGGTGCGGTCCTTCGTGCCGGACGACTCGGCCACGAACCCGGTCGTCACGCCGTCCGACCCGACGCTGGTCGGCTCGAACGCGCCGGTGACCGAGACCTCGCGAAGCCGGGTCGGTCGCACGCTCGCCTACTGGCGGGAGCCACGCACCCTGCTGGTGGGGTTGTTCGTCCTGGCCTTCGCGTTCACCGAGGGCGCCGGCATCGACTGGATCAGCGTGGCGATGATCGACGGCTACGGCACCTCCGCGGCGGTCGGCACGCTCGCCTTCGCCGTGTTCCTGGCCGCGATGACGGTCGGCCGCTGGTTCGGCCCGGCACTGCTGGACCGGTACGGCCGGGTTCCGGTGGTCCGGGTCTTGGCCGGGGTGAGCGTGGCCGGGCTGGCCCTGTTCATCTTCGGCGCGACGGTGCCGCTGGCCTTCGCCGGTGCGGTGCTGTGGGGGCTGGGCGCATCGCTCGGCTTCCCGGTCGGGATGAGCGCCGCCGCCGACGACCCGGCCCACGCGGCGCCGCGGGTGAGCGTGGTCGCATCGATCGGTTACTGCGCGTTCCTCGGTGGGCCGCCGCTGGTCGGGTTCCTCGGCGACCACGTCACGGTGCTTCGGGCGCTGCTCGCGGTGGCCGTGCTGCTCGGCCTGGCGACGCTGCTGGCCGGCGCCGTCCAGCAGCTGCCGGCGGCCGACAACGAAACGGCGCCGAGTACGTGAGTGGGCGCTAGCGCGGCACTTCGGAGCGGCTTCGTTCGAACGTCAGCGCCAGCTCGTGCAGCAGGTCGTCGGCGGTGAACGGCTTCTCGATGAACGCGATGCCCTCGTCGATGATGTGCGTGGTGCCGAGCAACCCGTTGCTGTAGCCGGACATGAACAGCACCGGCAGGTCGGGTCGGCGCTCGTGCAGCAGGTCGGCCAGCCGCCGGCCGGACATCTCCGGCATGATCACGTCGGTGAGCATGGCGTCGCAGCCGTACTGGTCGTACATCTTCAGTGCTTCGGCTCCGTTGGCCGCGCTGACCACGCGATATCCGCCGTTGGACAGGATCCGGGTGACCACGCGCGCGAGGGCGGGTTCGTCCTCGACCACCAGCACGGTGCGCCCGTCCCCGCGGGCCGGCGCCTGCCGGGGCGGGACCGCGGGCGAGCCGGCCGGCGCCGCCACCAGCGGGAGGTAGATCCGGAACGTGGTGCCGATGCCAGGCTCCGAGTACACGTTGATGCTTCCGCCCGCCTCGGCCAAAATTCCGTACACGGTAGCGAGACCCAGCCCGGTGCCCTTGCCGCGCGGCTTGGTGGTGTAGAACGGCTCGAAGATCCGCGCCGCGGTCTCCGGCGACATGCCCTGCCCGGTGTCGCTGACCAGCAGGCGGGCGTACGTGCCCGCGGCCAGCGGCGGTTGCATGTTCACCTCGTCGCCGTCCAGGGTGGCGCTGTTCACCTCCAACACCAGGGTGCCGCCGTCGGGCATCGCGTCGCGGGCGTTGATCGCCAGGTTCAGCAGCACCTGTTGCAGCTGACCGGGGTCGGCGTGCACGGCCACCGGCTGCGACGAGGGCGTGGCGATCAGGTTGATGTGCTCGCCGATGGTGCGCTCCAGCATCATCTGCACTTCGGCCAGCGCCGCATTGACGTCGACGTCCTGCGGTTGGATGGCGTCCGCACGGGTGAAGGTCAGCAGTTGCCGGGTCAGGCTGGTGGCCCGCTCGACCGCGGTACGCACCTGGGTCAGGTCGGCCTGCACGGTGGGTCGGTCGGCGGTCTCCTCGATCGCGAATTCGGTGTAGTTCGCGATGATCGCGAGGATGTTGTTGAAGTCGTGGGCGACGCCACCGGCCAGCTTGCCCAGGCTCTCCATGCGCAGCGCCTGATTGGTGCGCTCCTCGATGGCGCGCTGTCGTTCGGCCGCCTCCTTGGCCGCGGTGATGTCCCGGGCGACCGCGGAGGCGCCGATCACCCTGCCGACCTGGTCCTCGATCGGTGCGATCGTCAGCGCCACGTCGACGGGTGTGCCGTCCTTGCGGAGCTGGCGCGTCTCGTAGGACAGGCCGCGCTCACCGCGCCGGATGCGGGCCAGGACGTCCGCCTGCTCGTTTGAGCCCTCCTCGTCGGCCAGCATGGTTGCGGGCTCGCCGAGAACCTCCTCGGCCGAATACCCGAACAGGCGTTCCGCGCCGCCGTTCCACGCGGTGATGATGCCTTCCGGGGTGATTCCGACGACCGCGTCGTCGGTGTGCTGGACCACGGTCGCCAGGGTGGCCCGCTGCGCTTCGGCGACTTCGCGGACCGCGCGCTCGCGGGCGTCGGCCTCGGCCACCCGGCGATGACCCCACGGGTCGACGTAGAGGACGCCCTCGCCGAGCAGGACGCTGTAGCCACGCCGCAGCGTCCAGTAATACACGCCCACGGTGGCGGTCAGCACGTCCCAGATCGCCGATGTCCAGGGCCAGGTCACGGCGTCCGAATGTATCTGATGTCCGTCCGGTGTGACGATCAATGTCCGGTATGCCATCACGGCGTGCAGGCCGTGACCCACCGCACAACTGAAGAAGATCAGCGCAGTGGCGGTCGCCAGCTTGTTCGTGCGCAACTGCCCGGCCCGACTCACCGGCACCACGATTGCGACCATGATCGCCGCGTACGCCACCATGATCACCAGGTTGCCCAACAAGAAAATCTGGTCCGGCATGTCCCTCCGATCGGATGCGCACCTGACAACCTGAGCACTCCGAGGTCGCCACTTGCGCCCGCACGCTCGCGCCGGGCAGGTGGATCCCC
>DASWMR010000738.1:0-2812 GCA_036399635.1 Actinoplanes sp.
CGCGCCAAGTGACCACCAAACCGCGCGTGACCAGCTCGGCGACCAGGACGTGCACACGCCAGGCGGCATCGACCGGAACCGACACGCGGGCCGTGCCGCCCATCCGGCCCAGGTGGGCGGGGCCGGCGAGCAGGCCGGCCAGGTCGGCGGGCGACGGCTCCGCGGTGCCGGCGCCGAAGAACGACAGCTGGCGGCCCGCGTCGCCAGCCTGCTCGGGGCGGGGTGGCAGGCGCCGCCGGACAGGCCGCACCGGCGCGGGCAGCACCTCGCGCGGGATCAGCGGCCACCCCGTCGATCGCGCGCTTTCCGCATCGTCCGGCGAAGCGGACGACGCGGGCCTCCGTGGTGGCACTGCCTTGGTCATTTCACCGGCACTCGGGCACTTCGTCGAAGGCGGCCTTCAGCTCCTCGGAGTTGAGATTGCTGGTGTCGAGGCTGCTCGCGTCGTAGTCGGCCTGCAGCTGCTGGACCACCTTG
Source organism: Actinoplanes sp. (assembly GCA_036399635.1). Taxonomy (GTDB): domain Bacteria; phylum Actinomycetota; class Actinomycetes; order Mycobacteriales; family Micromonosporaceae; genus Actinoplanes. Next base: position 478 of record DASWMR010000738.1, read on the forward strand.
GTGACCTGCTCGTAGAAGGTCTCGGCGGGCGCCGTGGACAGGGCCTGGATGCCGGTGCGGGCCTTGCCGTAGGCGTCGCGCATCGCGGCCAGCGAACCCAGGAAACCGTCGGCGATGTCGGCGCCGTCCTCCACATCGGGCACTCCGGCCTTCGCGACGCCGGCCCGCGCCCGCTCGCTCGCCGTCTCGGCGCCGGCGAAGAGACGGGTCAGATTTTCCTTCGCCTGGCCGGGCGTGGTGAGGGCACTCATCTGCTGCTGGGCGCGGCTGGTCAGCGAGCCGATCTCGGTGCGCCACGGCTCGAGTGTGGTGCAGACCGACGCCGCCCAGGCGCGGGCGCCGTGCGCGGCCGAACAGCCGGCGGCGGTCGACACGAACGCGAGGAGAAGCACCAGAGCGAGGGGTCGGGCCGGACGCATGGCATGCAGCGTACGGGGAACGTCCGACAACCTCATATCTATGGTGCGGGGCACCCGGCCAAAGCCGGGTGCCCCGTCTGACGAACCGGTGGATCAGGCGCTGACCCGCGCGGTCGGCGAGGAATCGCCGCTCGGCGTGGACGGTGCGTCGTCGCCCATCGAGATCGGCTTCTTCTTGCTCCAGACCACGGCGCCGACCACGATCGCCGCGGCGACAAGGGCGACGGTCACCCGCAGGGGGGTGTTCTCGTCCTTGCCGATGCTCCACGCCACAACGGCCGGGGCGATCAGCAGCGAGACCAGGTTCATCACCTTGAGCAGCGGGTTGATGGCCGGGCCCGCGGTGTCCTTGAACGGGTCACCCACGGTGTCGCCGATGACGGTCGCGGCGTGCGCCTCGGAACCCTTGCCGCCGTACGCGCCGTCCTCGACCAGCTTCTTCGCGTTGTCCCAGGCTCCACCGGAGTTGGCCAGGAAGACCGCCATCAGGGTGCCGGTACCGATCGCGCCGGCCAGGTACGACGCGAGCGCGCCGGCGCCGAGGCCGAAGCCGACCGCGATCGGCGCCGCGATCGCCAGCAGACCGGGGGTGAGCAGCTCGCGCTGCGCGTCCCGGGTGCAGATGTCGACGACCCGGCCGTACTCGGGCCGCTGGGTGTAATCCATGATGCCGGGGAACTCGCGGAACTGGCGGCGGACCTCCATCACGACCGCACCCGCCGAGCGGGACACCGCGTTGATCGCCAGACCGGAGAAGAGGAACACCACCGCGGCGCCGATCAGCAGGCCGACCAGGCTGCGCGGGTTGGCGATGTTCAGCAGGCCCAGAATCTCGTTGCCGACCTCGTCGGCGCCGAGTCCCGCGTCGGCCAGCGACGAGGCCAGGCTGTTGGTGTACGAACCGAACAGCGCCGTCGCAGCGAGCACGGCCGTGGCGATTGCGATGCCCTTGGTGATCGCCTTGGTGGTGTTACCCACCGCGTCGAGCTCGGTGAGGATCTGCGCGCCCTTCTCGTCGACGTCACCGGACATCTCGGCGATGCCCTGCGCGTTGTCCGAGATCGGGCCGAAGGTGTCCATCGCGACGATGACGCCGACCGTGGTCAGCAGGCCGGTACCGGCCAGCGCGACCGCGAACAGCGACAGCGTGATCGAGGTGCCGCCGAGCAGGTACGCACCGAAGACGCCGGCGCCGATCAGCAGCGCCGAGTAGACGGCCGACTCCAGGCCGACGCTGATGCCGGCCAGCACGACGGTCGCCGCGCCGGTCTGCGACGACTTGCCGATGTCCTGCACCGGGCGCTTCTCGGTCTCGGTGAAGTAGCCGGTCAGCGCCTGGATGGCGGCGGCCAGCACGATGCCGATGACAACGGCGCCGATCGCGACCCACTGCGGGTTGCGACCGCTGTCGAGCACGCCCGGGTCGATGCCCGCGTCGGCGCCGAAGCCCGCGAAGGTCGAGGGCAGGTAGATGAAGCTGACGATCGCCACGATGACCGCGGAGAGCACGGCGGAGATGTAGAAGGCGCGGTTGATCGCCGTCAGGCCGCTCTTGTCCGAAGCCCGCAGCCGGGTGATGAAGACTCCGACGACCGCGATGACCACACCGACCGTGGAGACGATCAGCGGGAAGATCAGACCGTCCTGGCCGAACGCGGCCTGGCCCAGGATCAGCGCCGCCACCAGCGTGACCGCGTACGACTCGAAGAGGTCGGCGGCCATGCCGGCGCAGTCACCGACGTTGTCGCCGACGTTGTCCGCGATCGTCGCGGGGTTGCGCGCGTCGTCCTCCGGGATGCCCTGCTCGACCTTGCCGACCAGGTCCGCGCCGACGTCGGCGGCCTTGGTGAAGATGCCGCCGCCGACCCGCATGAACATGGCCAGCAACGCGGCACCGAAGCCGAAGCCCTCGAGCA
>DASWMR010000739.1:0-5114 GCA_036399635.1 Actinoplanes sp.
ACCGGCCCGGGGCAGGGCTCGGCGTGAACCAGGTCGTCGCGAGTCGGCGAGCGGATGTCGCCAACGGAGACCCTTGCTACCCGAAATTCTGGCTGATCGCTGGGGATCAATTGGTTACTGAGCGTGTTTGGCACGCCGGCCAGTGTCCGGTTGTTATTGACCCGTGACAATTGTCATTGCTGAAAGTATTCGCAGTATTACTCTAGGTGCAAGGTTACGGGTGAAACAGAACACACAATTAGACCGTCACCAGCACGCCTGTCCTCTTTGCGGTTCAGCCACTAGGTGATCAAATCCCCCTCATCGGTCAAACATGGCTCGGCCGAACGGCGGATGCTGATGATCGAAGAGTCGAAAAAGGTACCCTCGGCGCCGTGACGGACGCGAAAATGCCCCTGCGCGCCAAGGTCGCGACCTCCGTGTCGAAGACCGCGGCAGCGCTCTCCCGGGCCGCCGGACGCGGCGACGGCTCAGTCATCGGCGGCTGGATCGGCCTGAAAATCGATCCGGAACTGCTGCGAAATCTGGCCGCCGGCCGGGCGATCGCGCTCATCTCCGGCACGAACGGCAAGACCACCACCACCCGGCTCACCACCTCGGCCCTCGAGGTGCTCGGCCCGGTCGCGTCCAACTCGTTCGGCGCCAACATGCCGACCGGGCACACCTCGGCGCTGGCCAAGGCGGGCTCGACGCCGTACGCGGTCCTTGAAGTCGACGAGCACTACCTGGCCCGGGTGATCGACGAGACCCGCCCGCGGGTGGTCGCGCTCCTCAACCTCTCCCGCGATCAGCTCGACCGGGCCAAGGAGGTGGCGATGATGGCGCAGCTCTGGCGCACCGCCCTCGCCGGCCACCCCGAGGTGCAGGTGGTCGCGAACGCCGACGACCCGCTGGTCGTCTGGGCGGCCTCCGGCCGTGAGCGGGTCACCTGGTTCAGCGCCGGCCAGCGATGGACCGACGACTCCTGGGTCTGCCCGGAGAGCGGCGACCCGATCGAGCGGGCGGACGGCGACTGGTGGTGCGCCGGCTGCTGGCTGCGCCGGCCGCGCCCGCACTGGCAGGTCGAGGACGACGGCGTGGTCGACCCGCGCGGCGACTGGCATCAGGTCAAGCTGCAACTCCCCGGCCGGGTCAACCTGGGTAACGCGGCCACCGCCCTCGCGGTCGCGGCCGAGTTCGGCGTCCACCCGTTCAAGGCGCTGCCCCAGCTCGGCAAGGTGGCCTCGGTCGCCGGGCGATATGCGCAGGTGGAGCGGGACGGGCGGCACATCCGGCTGCTGCTGGCGAAGAACCCGGCGAGCTGGCTGGAAGCGTTCGACATGGCGGAGCAGGCGCCCACGCTGCTCTCGGTCAACGCACGGGACCCCGACGGGCTGGACACCTCCTGGCTGTACGACGTCGACTTCGCGCCGCTGCGCAACCGGCCGGTGCTGATCACCGGCGACCGTGCGTACGACCTCGCGGTGCGGCTGGAAGTGAACGATGTGCCGTTCCGGCACGTACGTACCTTTGGTGAGGCGATGGGCGCGGTGCCCCCGGGCCGCCTAGAGGTGATCGCCAATTACACGGCGTTCCAGGACATCCGAGCGGAGCTAGATCGTGTCAACTGAGCTCCCCCGCGGCGGAAAACCGAGGTCAAATCATGAGTGAAAGCACGCTCCGGATCGTCTGGATCTATCCGGACCTGCTCTCCACCTACGGCGACCGCGGCAACATGCTGATCCTGGCCCGCCGGGCGGCGCTGCGCGGCATCCCCGCCGAGACCTTCGAGGTCAGATCCGACCAGGCGATGCCGTCGAGCGCGGACATCTATCTGATCGGCGGCGGCGAGGACGGCCCGCAGGCGCTCGCCGCCCAGCGCTTGATCAACGACGGCGGTCTGCACCGGGCCGTCGAGCAGGGCGCGGCGGTTCTGGCGATCTGCGCGGGTTACCAGGTCTTCGGTCACTCGTTCTTCGCCAAGGGAACGAAATGCAGCGGCCTCGGCCTCCTCGATCTCACCTCGGACCGGGGCGAGACCCGGGCGGTCGGCGAGCTCCGCGGCGACATCGACCCCCGGCTGGGCCTGCCCCCGCTGAGCGGGTTCGAGAACCACGGCGGCCGCACCCACCTGGGCCGGGGCGTCGCGCCGCTGGCCCGGGTCACGGCCGGCATCGGCAACGACGGGAACGTGGAGGGAGCGTGGCACGGCAAGATCATCGGCACCTACTCGCACGGCCCCGCGCTCGCTCGCAACCCAGCGATAGCCGACCTGCTACTGCGTTGGGCCACCGGCGCGGATAGCCTTGCACAGGTCGACGACACCTGGTCGGAACGACTTCGGGGAGAAAGGCTCGCCGCGGCGGGCGGGTAACCAACGACGCAGCGAGCACATGACAAGCCTTGAACCGACGAGGGGAAAAGCCTGCATGACCGACACCCTGATCGCCCCGTGGGGCGTGAATCTCGCGGAGCCTCAGCCGGCGACGGTAGCGACGACCTCAGGTTTGAAGCGACGGCTCGTCCGAGCCGGCATCCTCGGCGGCATCGTCGGCGGCCTCGCGGTCGCCGCGGCGACGCTTCCCATCAAGCAGATCTCCACCCAGATCGCCAACGGCCCGGCCGCCGCGGTCACCATCGCGGTGCTCGGCGGCCTCCTGCTGTCGGTGCTGGTCCCGCGCACGGCGATCACCCTCGCCTGCGGCGCCCTGCTGGGTGCGGCGACCGGTGCCGCGGCCGCCCTGGCCGCCGCGGTGATCGCCGCGATCGCCACCTACTACGCGGGTCGCTGGGCCGGTCGCGGTGCCCTCTCGGCACGCTCCGGCGGCCGCCTGGAGCGCCTCGACGGCTGGCTCAACCGCCGGGGCCTCTCCGCGGTCCTCCTGGTGCGTTTCCTCCCGCTTGCCCCGTTCGGCCTGATCGGCTACGCCTACGGCACCACGAGCGTCTGCCGCAAGCGCTACCTCTTCGGCACCACGCTCGCGTCGATCCCGTCCGCGGTCAGCTACGCGGTGATCGGTGCCGCGGTCGCCAACCCGGGCGGTCTCAACCCGTGGTCGCTGGCGCCGGCCCTGATCGGTTTCGCGCTCACCACCACGATCGTCGTCCGCTGGAAGCGCGCAGCCCGCCGCACCGCCGCGATGGAAGCCATCGCCTGATCTTCGAACACGAAAGCCCGCCGCGGACCTTGCGGCGGGCTTTCGGTCATTCCAGGAGCCTTTCCGGTACGCCGGGAGGCGGCACACAGACGCATCCCAGACGCGATTCGCGGTCCGCCCTGAGCCGGTCGTCCCGCCGGTCCGGCTATCCCTGCTAGGGGTCGGGCTCTCCGTGATGATCGATGCGCTGCTCAGACGACGACGCTGACCATGCGCCCCGCCACCACGATCACCTTCTTCGGGTCGCGACCGGCCAGCACCTCGGCCACGGCGTCCAGCGCGGCGGCGCGTACCTCTGCCTCGGGCGCCTCCGGCGAGACCTCGACCCGCCCGCGCACCTTGCCGTTGACCTGCACCGGATAGGTGACCGAGTCGGCCTTCAGCTGGGCCGGGTCGGCCACCGGGAAGTCCGCGTAGGTCAGCGTGCCGGCGTGCCCCAGCTTGGCCCACAGCTCTTCGGCCAGGTGCGGGGCGAACGGCGACAGCATCAGCACCAGCGGCTCGACCGCCTCGCGGGCGGCGACCGGCAGCGGCGTCAGCGTGTTCGTCAGCTCGATCAGCTTGGCTATCGCCGTGTTGAACCGCAGCTCGTCCAGGTCGTCGCGGACACCCGCGATGACCCGGTGCAGATGCTTGCGGACGGCCGGCTCCAGCGGCTCGTCGACCACCCGGACCGCGCCGGTCTCCTCGTCCACCACCAGCCGCCAGACCCGCTGCAGGAAGCGCTGCGAGCCCACCACGGCACGGGTCTCCCACGGCCGGGAGACGTCCAGCGGACCCATCGCCATCTCGTACACCCGGAACGTGTCGGCGCCGTACTGCTCACACATCTCGTCGGGGGTGACGACGTTCTTCAGCGACTTGCCCATCTTGCCGTACTCGCGGACGACCTGCTGCTCGCCGAAGAACCACTTGCCGTCGCGCTCGACGACCTCCTCGGCGGGCACAATGACCCCGCGGGCGTCCCGGAACGCGTACGCCTGGATGTAGCCCTGGTTGAACAGTTTGCGGAACGGCTCGAAGGACGAAACGTGGCCCAGGTCGTACAGAACCTTGTGCCAGAACCGGGCGTACAGCAGGTGGAGCACGGCGTGCTCGACCCCGCCGACGTACAGGTCGACGCCGCCGCAGTCACCGTCGCGCTGCGGGCCCATCCAGTAGGCCTCGTTCTCCGGGTCGACCAGCACCTTCGCGTTGCGCGGGTCCAGGTAGCGCAGCTCGTACCAGCAGGAGCCGGCCCACTGCGGCATGGTGTTGGTCTCCCGGGTGTACGTCTTCGGCCCGTCACCCAGGTCCAGTTCGACGTTGACCCAGTCCTTCTTGCGCGACAGCGGCGTCTCCGGCTCGCTGTCCGCGTCGTCCGGGTCGAAGGTGCGCGGCGAGAAGTCGTCGACCTCGGGCAGCACCACCGGCAGCATCGAGTCGGGCAGCGCCACCGGCAGGCCGGTCTCGTCGTAGACGATCGGGAACGGCTCACCCCAGTACCGCTGGCGGCTGAACAGCCAGTCGCGCAGCCGGAAGGTGGTCGCGCCCCGGCCGTGCCCGTGCTGCTCCAGCCAGTCGATCATCGCGGCCTTGGCCTCGGTGACGCCCTTGCCGTCCAGCCAGTCGCTGTTGATCGCCGGTCCGTCGCCGGTGAACGCTCCTTCGAAACCTTCGGGCGCCTGCACCGTACGGATGATCGGCAGTTCGAAGACCTCGGCGAACGCCCAGTCGCGCTCGTCCTGCCCGGGCACCGCCATGATCGCGCCGGTGCCGTAGCCGGCCAGCACGTAGTCGGCGATGAAGACCGGGACGCTCACGCCGTTGACCGGGTTGGTCGCGTACGCGCCGGTGAAGACGCCGGTCTTGACCTTGGCGTCGGTGCGCTCCTCGTCGGTCTTGGCCGCGGCCTCGGCCCGGTACGCCGCGACGGCCTCCCCCGGGCTCGCGTGCCCGCCCGTCCAGGCCGCCTTGGTGCCCTCGGGCCAGGCCGCC
>DASWMR010000740.1:0-4132 GCA_036399635.1 Actinoplanes sp.
CCGTATCGTGCAACGCGCGGTCGCCCGGTAGGCGTCTTCCCGCGCCGATCGGCCGGCCGGAGCCCGTCCGCCCCGGACCGTCCGCCCGCACCGGCCCGTCCCCCGCGAGGTGTCCGTCATGACCACCACCGACCTCCCCGCCAGCCTCATGCCCACGCTGGCCGGCTCGGACTACACCGACCCCGCGGTCTTCGCGCTGGAGCAGTCGCGCATCTTCGAGCGGATGTGGTTCTGCGCGGTCCGCTCGTCGGACGTCGGCACGCCGGGCGCCTTCCGGACCGTCCCGGTCGGCCGGGAGAGCGTGCTCATCACCCGCGCGCCGGACGGCGGGGCGCGCGCTTTCCTCAACGTCTGCCGGCATCGAGGGGCGCGGTTGTGCGCGGAGGAGGCCGGCTCGGTCAAGCGCACCTTCCGCTGCATGTACCACGCCTGGGCGTACGACCTGGACGGCAGGCTGGTCGCGGCGCCCAACCTGGTCAAGATGCCGGACATCGATCGGGTGGAATACGGCCTGCGTGCGGTGTCCGTACGGGAATGGCTCGGTTACGTCTGGGTCTGCCCGGCCGATGCACCGCCGTCGTTCGACGAGGAGGTGCTGGGTGCGTGTCGGGAGCGGCTGGGCGGCCTGGCGGCCATCGAGCGGTATGCGCCGGAGACTCTGGAGGTGGGCCGCCGGATCCGCTACGACGTGCGGGCCAACTGGAAGCTGATCGTCGAGAACTTCATGGAGTGCTACCACTGCTCGACGATCCACCCGGAGCTGGTGCACGTGCTGCCGGAATTCGCCGGCGGCTATGCGGCGCAGTCCTTTGTCGGGCACGGCGCCGAGTTCGGTGCCGACGTGCAGGGCTTCACGGTCGACGGCAGCCCGGGGCTGGCCACCATCCCGACCCTCGCCGACGAGCAGGACCGCCGTTACTTCGCGATCACGATCAAGCCGCAGGTGTTCGTCAACCTGGTGCCCGACCACGTCATCCTGCATCGGATGTTCCCGCTCGCCGCGGATCACACGATCGTCGAGTGTGACTGGCTCTATCTCCCCGAGGTGGTGCGTTCCGGGGCTGATCTGACCGGGTCGGTGGAGCTCTTCGACCGGGTCAATCGGCAGGACTTCGAGGCCTGCGAGCGTTGCCAGCCGTCGATGTCCTCCCGGGCGTACGCGGCCGGCGGAGTGCTGGTGCCGAGCGAGCATCACATCGGCGCCTTCCACGCTTGGATCCGGGATAGAGTCCGTCCAATTTGAGGTAATTAGTCGAGACTCGCTCACGCGGCGCTGCGCACTGCCCTACTTTAACCACGTCCAAGTGGGGCAAATCGTTCGAAATGGAGCGCAAACCCGTGTCAGTCTCACGTTTATCCCGTGTTGCCCGGGGCGGCCTCCTCGCTGCCTTCACCCTGTCGGTCGCTGCCGCCACGGCGCCGGCCGGCGCTTTCGCGGCTAGCCAGGAAGCCCTTATCGACTACCCGACCTTCGCCGGCGCCTCAACGAATCTGGACCGAAACGGCACCGCCGACCTGGTCACCGCTCTCGGTAAGACCAAGCACCGGGTGCTGCGGCTGACTCCCGGCGGTTTCCGCCAGTCGGGGTCGGCGTGGTCCACCCGCAAGCTCGACGTCGCCAAGTCGTTCGAGTCGACCTTCAAGGTGTACCTGCACCACGGCAACCCGGGCGCCGACGGCATCGCGTTCCTGGTGCAGACCCAGGGCCCGCGGGCGCTCGGCGGCTGGGGCGGCGGCCTCGGCTTCCGCGGCATCAAGAAGAGCGTCGCCGTCGAGTTCGACACCTTCCAGAACACGACCGACCCGAGCAGCAACCACCTGGCCGTGGTGCTGGCCGGCGACCCGGACAAGCACGCCGCGAAGGGCGAGGCGTCGATCCCGCTCTACGGCAAGCCGTTCGTCGCCCGGGTGGCGTACGACGCCGGCAAGTCGAACCTGAAGGTCTACATCAAGGCGCTGCGCTCCGGCGCCACCGAGCAGCTGGTGCTGGACCACACCGTCGATCTGGCCGACGCGCTCGAGGGCAGCAAGGCGTGGGTGGGGTTCACCGCCTCGACCGGAAGCGCCCTCTCGAAGCAGGACATCTACTCCTGGAAGGTCCAGGGATCCGGCGCCTGACGGGGCTTGCCGGTGCCGGCCGGACTCCCGGAGGCACCGGCGGCACCGTTCGCGTCACGTCGCCGCACCGCCAGCCGCTGTACCAAGTCTTGGAGAGAACCCATGTCCACGGTCCCCTTCGTTAGCCCCACAGTCGGGTCGGGAACCGAGCTGCCGCCACCTGCGGCCGTCGATGCCAGCGCGCCCCTGATCAGCGTGATCGTTCCCGCACTCAACGAGGCCCGGAACCTGCCGCACGTGATGGCCGGGTTGCCCGAGGTCGACGAGGTGATCCTGGTCGACGGCGGCTCGACCGACGACACGGTGGACGTCGCCCGGCGGTTGATGCCCGGCATCCGGGTCATCACTCAGAACCGCCGCGGTAAGGGAAACGCCCTGGCCTGCGGTTTCGCGGCGGCGACCGGGGACATCATCGTGATGATCGACGCCGACGGGTCGACCGATCCGAAGGAGATCCCCAGCTTCATCGCCGAACTGCGGGGCGGCGCGGACTTCGCCAAGGGCACCCGCTTCGGGGGCACCGGCGGCAGCGCCGACATCACCCGCCTGCGCCTGGTCGGCAACCGTTGCCTCAGCCTGCTCGTGAACGTCCTCTTCGGTACCCGGTACAGCGACCTCTGCTACGGCTACAACGCTTTCTGGGCGCGCCACCTAAAGGTCTTCGATCTGGACAGCACCTCGCCGGCCCCGGCCGGCAAGCGCGACGGCCGGCTCTGGGGTGACGGCTTCGAGATCGAGACGCTGCTCAACCTGCGTGCCGCCCGGGCCCGGCTGACCATCGTCGAGGTGCCGAGCTTCGAGCAGCCCCGGATCCACGGCGAGAGCAACCTCAACGCGTGGACCGACGGTCTGCGGGTGCTGCGGACGATCGCCCGCGAGTGGCCGCGCCGCCGTCGCGCCGTCATCCGCCGCGCGCCGGAGCGCAGCCGGTGAGAATCGGCGTCGTCACGAACGCCTACCACCCCGACATCGGCGGCGTTGAGACGCACGCACGCCGTCTCTGCGCCGCCCTGGTCGCGGCGGGCGCCGAGATAGAGGTGCTGACCCAGGACACGGACGCCTCGGTGGAGTCGCTCGACGGCGCACTGGTCCGCCGTTTCCCGCTCACCGTCCGTGCCGACAACTACCGTTTCTCCCTCGGACTCTGGCAGTGGCTGCGCCGCAACGCCGACCGGTACGACGTGCTGCACGCACACAGTTACCACGCCCTCGCCGCGTTGCCGGCCGCGCTGACCAACCGGACCCCGCTGGTCTTCACCCCGCACTATCACGGCACCGGGCACAGCCGGCTGCGGGCCGTGCTGCACCCGCTCTACCGGCCGGTCGGCCGCCGGATCGTGGCCCGGTCGAGTCGCATCATCTGCGTCACGCACGCCGAGCGGGAGATTCTGCTGCGTCACTTCCCGGACGCCGCGGACCGGACCGTGGTCATCCCGAACGGCACCGACCCGGCCCGCGGTCTGGCCGGGCGGGTGGTGCCGGCCGAGCCCGGCCGCAGCATCCTCTGCGTCGGTCGGCTGGAACGTTACAAGGGCGTCGACCGGGTGATCCGCGCGATGACCCGGCTGCCCGGCGATCACCGCCTCGACGTGGTCGGCGCCGGCCCGGCCCGCGCCGAGCTCGAGCAGTTCGCCGGGCGGCTCGGGCTGGCCGACCGGGTGGTCTTCCACGGGCGGCTCTCCGATGACGACTTCGCCACCCGGATGGCGCTGGCCGCGGCCGCGGTCTCCGCCTCCGGGCAGGAGGCGTTCGGCATGGCCGTCGCCGACGCGCTGGCCGCCGGTCTACCCACCGTTGCGTCGTTCATCCCGGCGCACCGCGAGCTCGCCGTGATGAACGGCTCCGCGGTGCCCCTCTGGCTGGTCAACCCGAACGACGAGGGGGCGCTGGCCGACGCGCTGCGCACCGCCGCCGCGACGCCGCGCGCCCAGGTCGGCCAGAACGCGTTGCCGACCTGGGACGATGTCGTGCTCGCCACGAGAGAGGTCTACGCGGCCGTGGTGCCGCGGGTGTG
>DASWMR010000741.1:0-6558 GCA_036399635.1 Actinoplanes sp.
CGCGATCCGCCGGCCCCGGCCCTCCTCCTCAAGATCGAACTGAAGGGCCAGCGCGGCGCCGGCAACCTCGGCGCTGTCGCCCTTCAGGAGAGTCGCCAACGCCGACTCCCACGACGGTGCGACCGCCCGGCCGGAGATGTCATCCTGGGACGCGACCAGCACGAGAGCCGCCGGATGAACACAATCGGGTGCCAGGCCGCAGGTACATTCGCCGTCGATCCCGGCGACTTTCCCCTTGGCGTCGAGCACGATCGACGCGGTCACCCAGCCGGCCGGCTCCCCCCGCACGATCGCCCGCCCCTGCCGGGCCGAGGAATCCCACCGAACGTCGGCGAGCTCGCCATCCGCCGCCGCCACCCGGGCCTGCATGAAGGCGCGTACGCCGATCAACTGGCAGATCACTGCCTCGTCCGGGGTAAGGACCAACCGCGCCAAACCAGTCCCCTTCGCCGACTCGTGGGGCGAAGGGTACTGGATTGTCAGCTAACAGCGCACAGCGCATAACCCATTCGAGGCTGCGGGCCCCCCGCAGCGGCGTGACGCTCCGTGCGCAACCCGCGGACCGCCCCGGACCACCTTCGGCCTTTGCTGCTCACCTATACGCAAGCCATGGGGCCCCGCCGCCCTCCGCCCCGCCGGCGGCTGGGGTGGGGGTCAGCGGAAAGCCCGCCACACCACGGCGGGGGTCAGCGGCACGGCCGGGGGGCGTTCGGCGGTGGTCGTCAGCTCTATCCGGCGGCCCTCGGCGGCGGATGTCAGTAACGCGGTCAGCGCCTCCAGCACGTGCAGTGCGAGGCCTCCACCGGCCCGCGGTGGCTGGCCCGGGCCGGCGAACATCTGGTCGAGCAGGCCGATGCCGCGGCCGGCGTCGGCATAGCCGGCCGACGGTTCCAGCGGGCGCCATCGGTCGTGGTCGAGGTCGAAGATCTGCACTTCGCCGTCGAACCGGTTCGGGTCGGGGGCCGCCAGTGAGCCGGTCTCGCCGTGCACCTCGATCGGCGCCGCCGTGGTCCGGACGCCGTCGAAGCTCATCGTGAGGGTCGACAGCAGACCGCCCTCGTGCTCCAGCACACCCGAGACGTGGCTCTGGACCTCGACCGGGATCCGCTCGCCCGCGCGCGGGCCGGAGCCGATGATCCGCTCGGCCCGCGGCCGGGCAGCCGCGCCGGTCACCGCACGGACCGGGCCGAGCAACTGGACCAGAGCCGACACGTAGTACGGCCCCATGTCGAGCACCGGGCCGCCGCCCGGCTGGTAATAGAAGTCCGGGTTGGGGTGCCAGCGCTCGTGTCCGGGAGTGACCATCACCGCCGACGCGCTCAGCGGGCGGCCGATGAGCCCGCCGTCGATCGCGGCCCGGGCGGTCTGGATGCCGGTACCCAGCACGGTGTCCGGCGCGCAGCCCAGGCTCAGCCCGGCCGCGGTGGCCGCGGCGAGGACGGCGTGGGCCTCGGGAAAGCCGGCGGCGAGCGGCTTCTCCCCGTACACGTGCTTGCCGTGCCTGATGGCACCTCGCGCGATCTCCGCGTGCGCCGCTGGAATCGTGAGGTTCAGGACCGTCTGCACGTCGGCGGCGGCGAGCAGATCGCCGACCGGCAGGGCCCGGGTGCCGGGCAGCCCGGCGGCGACCGCGGCCGAGCGCGCCTCGTCGAGGTCGGCCACCGCGGCGATGGTCACGGCCGGGTGGCCGGCGAAGAGGTCGAGGTACTGCCGGGAGATGACCCCGAGCCCTACGATGCCAACGCGGTGCGGGTCGCCCACAGCATCCCTCTCTCGATCACGGTACGAACGTGGTAGTTCTGCAGCACGTCCAGGCTGTGTCCGGGGGTGGTGACGACGATCCGGCCGGCACCCCACTGCCGGGTCCAGATCGCCGGCGAGGTTACCGGCCGGTGCCAGGGATGCCACGGCGGCGCCGGGTGGGTGGTGGTGGCGAGCACGTCGATGAGGTCATCGTGCAGCACCCAGTACTGCTCGGTGCGCAGGTCGAAGTCGTCGAGCCCGGCGGTGACCGGGTGTTCCCGGCCGAGCGCGGTGAGGTTCACTCGGTACGGCAGGAAGTTGTCGGTCTCGTCGCCCCCGCACTGGCCCGGTTCCTTGCTCGGGTGGGTGGCGAACTGACCGCCGACCAGCTGGAGGTAATCGGCCGACGCGCGGAACGAGTCGGCGATGCCGCCGTGCCAGCCGGTGAAGCCGGTGCCCGCCCGGACGGCGGCCCGGAGCCCGGCCACCTGGTCGGCGCCGATCTCGGACATGGTCACGCACTGCACGATGAGGTCGGTCGCGGCCATCTCGGTCGGATCGGCGTAGCTCTCCGGGGACTCCGCCACCCGGACGTCGTAGCCGAGCCGGTCGAGGAAGGGCAGGAACAACTCAGTCGCCGCGACCGGCTGATGCCCCTCCCATCCACCGCGGACCACCAAGGCCTTCTGCCGCGTCACACCTGCTCCTCTCGCCGGTCCGAGGGCCGGACATCCGGCCGTACGCGACCCGGACGTGCGCCCAGCTCCTCTTCGGGAGAGAATCTCGATTGTCGAGATAGTTGTTCCGAAGCGATCAGTTGGGATTCTATGTCTGCCATCACCGCCGTCGCCCGCGGCCGCCTGGCCGCGTGGCTCACCGTGGCGACCGCCATCGTCATCAGTGCCGCCGTCTTCGGGCTGCCGGGTCCGGACAATCCGGCACCGGTGTCGGCCACCGGCCTGTCCGCGCAGTGGCAGTCCACCCAGGTGGAGCGGCTGCAGGGACAACTTCCGTCCAGCGGCGTACAGCCGGCCATCGTGGTGCTGAGCCGCGCCGACCGGGCGCCGCTCACCGCCGCGGACCGGACGACGATCAACGGCATCGCCGGCCGCCTGCGCCCACTCGCGGCCGGTGGCCAGGTCAGCCCGCCGCAGGTGGCCCCGGACGGGACGGTCGGACTGCTGGTCGTGGCGCTGGCCGTCGGCGACGATCAGGAGGCGGCCGTCGACGACGTCGCCGAGCTCCGCGCCGCCCTGCAGCCGGTGGCGGCGGGTTTGACCGTGCAGGTGACCGGGCCACCGGCCTTCGCCGCCGACCTGACCAAGGTGTTCGACGGTGCCGACGTCACGTTGCTCGCGGTCACCGCCGGTGTCGTCGCGCTGCTGCTGTTGCTCACCTACCGCAGCCCGTTCCTGTGGATCGTGCCGCTGGTCGTGGTCGGCGCCACCGAGCAGCTCACCCTGCGCGCCGTGGACACGATCGTCCCGGCGGTCGGCATCAATCTGACCGAGGGCAAGGTGACCGGCATCGTCAGCGTGCTCGTGTTCGGCGCGGCCACCGACTACGCCCTGCTGCTCATCGCCCGCTACCGCGAGGAGCTGCGCCGCACCGAGGACCGGTTCGCCGCCATGCGGCACGCGCTACGCCGCACCGCCGAGCCGGTCCTGGCCAGCGGCGGAACGGTCGTGCTCAGCGTACTGACACTGTTGCTCTCGGAGCAGGAGGGCAACCGGGCCCTCGCCGTGGCCTGCGCCGTCGGCGTCCTGTTCGCGATGGCCGCCGCCCTGCTCGTGCTGCCGGCCGCGCTCGTACTCCTCGGCCGCCGGCTGTTCTGGCCGTTCGTTCCGACGGCCGGAAGCGAGGTGCGCGAGGGACGGCTCTGGGGACGCCTCGGTGCCGCGGTGCAGCGCCGGCCGCTCCCGGTCGCCGTACTGACCCTGATGCTGCTGGCCGCCCTCGCCACCGGTGGGCTGGGCATCCGCACCGGCCTGTCGGAAACCGAGCAGTTTCGGGTGAAGCCGGAGGCGGTCGCCGGCGCGCAGACGCTGGCGACGTCCTTCCCGGCCGGCACCACCCAGCCGGTCGCCGTGCTGACCGTGCCGTCCGCGATTTCGGCCGTGGTCGCCGCTGCCGAGGGAGTGCCGGGAGTCGCCACCGCCCGGCCGGGCACGGTCGGCGAGGCCGTCGCCCAGGTGGACGTCGTGCTCACCGCGGAGCCGGGCACGGCAACCTCCGACCGTACGCTGGCCGCCCTGCGCACCGCCGTCGCCGGCGTACCCGGCTCGGCCCCACCGGCCGTGCCCGGCGCCGGCCCGCAGCGCGGCGCCCTGGTCGGCGGTACTGTCGCCGCCACCTACGACCTGGACCGGGCCAACGGCCGGGATCTGCAACTGATCCTGCCGATCATCCTGTTGCTGGTGGCCGCCGTGCTGATCCTGCTGCTGCGCGGCCTGGTCGCCCCGGTGCTGCTGGTGCTGACCGTGATCGCCTCGTTCTTCGCCAGCCTCGGCGCGGCCTGGCTGGTCTTCGATCACGTGCTGGCCTTCCCGGCGCTGGACAGCGGCGTGCCGCTGCTGGCGTTCGTCTTTCTGGTCGCCCTCGGCGTGGACTACAACATCTTCCTGGTCACCCGGGCCCGGGAGGATGCCCGTCGGCTCGGCTCCTCCGACGGCATGCTCTCCGCGCTGCGGGTCACCGGCGGCGTGATCACCAGCGCCGGCGTTCTGCTCGCCGCCGTGTTCGCGGTGCTCGGCGTGCTACCGCTGATCCTGCTCACCCAGATCGGCGTCATCGTCTGCCTGGGTGTCCTGCTGGACACGCTGCTGGTGCGAACCGTGCTGGTCCCGGCGCTGGCGTTCATGCTGGGCGACCGGTTCTGGTGGCCCGGGCACCCAAGCCGACCACTAGTGGAAGCGGCCGATCAGTAGCGGAAGCGGGAGACGACGGATTGCAGCTGGCTCGCGGTCGCGGTCAGCTCGTCCGCCGCGTGCCGGGTCTCGCCGACCGTGGCCGTGGTGCGCCGGGTCGCCTCGGAGACGTTGCCGATCGTCGCCGCGATGCTGCCGGCGCCGTCCGCGGCATCGTTGAGGGTGCGGTTCATCTCCTGCGTGGTGGCAGTCTGCTCCTCCACCGCCGAGGCGATCGTCATCTGAATACCGTTGATCCGCTCGATGATCGCCGTGATCTCCCCGATCGCGGTCACCGCGCCGCCGGTGTCCGTCTGGATGGCCTGCACCCGCCGCGAGATGTCCTCAGTGGCCTTCGCCGTCTCCTGCGCCAGGTCCTTCACCTCGCCCGCGACCACCGCGAAGCCCTTGCCCGACTCACCGGCGCGGGCCGCCTCGATTGTCGCGTTCAGGGCCAACAGGTTCGTCTGCTCGGCGATCGAGGTGATCACCTTGACGACCGACGCGATCTCGGTCGACGACTCGCCCAGCCGGCCCACGATCGCGTTGGTCGCCGCGGCGACCTCGACCGCCTGCACCGCCACCTGCGACGCCTCGCTCGTCGACACGCTGATGTCGCGGATCGCCGAACCCATCTCCTCGGAGCCGGCCGAGACCACCTGCAGGTTGTTGGAGACCACGTCGGCGGCGGCCGCGACCGTGCCGGCCTGGGTGGACGCCTCGGTGGCGGCCGCCTCCACCGCACCGGAGACCGCGGTCAACTGGCCGGCCGCGGCGTGCAGCGTGCCCGCGTTGCCGGCCAGCAGCACCACGTCCTCGCGCAGCCGGGCGATCGCCTTGTCCATCGCCACGGCCATCCGGCCGACCTCGTCCTGGCTGGTCACCCCGGAGGTGTGCGTCAGGTCGCCGTCGGCCAGCCCTTCGGCCAACCGGGAGACCCCGCGCACGTCGCCGCGTACCCGCCCGGCCACCCGGAAACCGATCAGCAGGCTCAGCAGCACGCCGATCCCGAGCAGCACGCCGATCGTCACCGTCGCCCGGTTGGCCTGCCGCCCCGCCTCGGCGGTGCTCGCCTTGGACAGGGCGGTGGCTCGTTCCTCGAGGGCCACCTCGTCGGCGCCGAGGGCTCCGTACAGCGCGGTGTACTCCTCGAGAGTCTTGGTCATCTCGGAGGCCGGCGCCTTGCTGCGGTCCACCGCGATCCACGCCTGGAACGCATCCCAGTCCTTGCGCGCCTTGGCGACCGTCGCGGCGCCCACCGGGTCATCGGCCAGCGCGGTACCGAGACTGTCCAGGGACGCGGTGATCGCCGCCGTGTTCGCGGCCAGGTTCTTGGTGATCATCTCGGCCAGCGTCGGGTAGAGCCGCAACGCGGAGATGTTCCCGCCGAACGATTCGATGTTCTTGGCGAAGGCACCGGCCGCCTGCTCGACGGCGATGGTCCGCCGTTGTGCCGCCGCGCCTGCGCTGTTCAGCTGATGCACCGTGCGGATGCCGACGCCCGCGACGATCATCCCGCTGACCGTGGCGATCAGCACCGCCGCGGCGATCTTCGTCCGCAGCGAGCGGTCGTCGAACACGGCGGTCCACCTCTGACCCACACGGCTCGCAGGCACATCCGCCTCCAATTTCGGAAAGACCGAGTCGGCGGCATGCTGCCGATGCCGGGCCGCCCTGGGCAGCAAGCTGCGAATATGTCATCCGCGGCTTCACCGTACCGCCGCCCAGGTGCAGCGCAGCGACTTTGTCAAGACTGCCGAGTTGCCAAGAACGCCGGCCCGGGTGGGGGTCTGATTCCGGCTACCGACTCCGATCAGGCCAGCGGTGCGGTGACGGTGAAGGACGCGTCACCGGCGAATTCACTGCCGGAGACGTACGGGTCGACACGGAGGGCGTAGTTGTAGTGGCG
>DASWMR010000742.1:0-2742 GCA_036399635.1 Actinoplanes sp.
GGATGGGTTCGGGGGCGGTCGGGGTGGGGTCGATGGCTGGGGCCGGTGTGGGGTCGGCGGCGGGCTCCGGGCTCGTGGGCTCCGGCGTGACGGTGGGTTGCGGGGCCGGGGTGACGGCGGCCAGCGCGGCGGCCGCGTCGATCCGACCGGCGCCGAAGTCGTCGTCGCGGCCCAGTGCGCCCAGATCGGCGGCGGACGTGGTGATCGCCTCCTCGATCCGATCCGGGGTGAGCCCGCGGTCGGCGCCCTTGAGCAGCGCGGCAAGCGCGGCGACGTGCGGAGCCGCCATCGAGGTGCCGCTCATCCGGCGGTACGCCGAGCCGGTCGCCACCGGGTAGGTGCTGAGGATGTCGCTGCCGGGCGCGGCCACGTCGACGTACCAGCCCCGGGTGGAGTAGCCGGCCACGCGGTCGGTCGAGTCGGTTGCCGCGACCGCGAGCACGCCGGCGTCGGCCGCCGGGTAGCTCACCGGGTTGCCGCTGCTCCGCGCGTTTCCGGCCGCAGCGACAACAACAACACCCCGACTGCGGGCGTACGCGACCGCGCCGGTCACCGCCTCGACCGGCACGGTGGCGCTGAT
The DNA here is from genome assembly GCA_036399635.1 of Actinoplanes sp. GTDB lineage: Bacteria > Actinomycetota > Actinomycetes > Mycobacteriales > Micromonosporaceae > Actinoplanes. The sequence continues at coordinate 581 of DASWMR010000742.1, forward strand.
CGACATGTTGATCACGTCGGCGCCGTGGTCGGCGGCGTACACGATGCCGTTGGCGACGTCGGACATGTAGCCGCCGCCGCTGGCGTTCAACACCCGGATCGGCAGGATCCGCGCGCTCGGCGCCAGCCCGGTCACGCCCACGCCGTTGCCGGCGAGCGCGGCGATGGTGCCCGCGACGTGCGTGCCGTGGCCGTGCGGGTCGATGGCCCGGCCCTCGGTGCCGGTGATGAAGTCGGCGCCGGGCAGCACCTGGCCGGCGAGATCGGGGTGGTCGGTGTCCACGCCGCTGTCGATCACCGCGACGGTGACCCCGGAACCGGTGGAGCCGGCCCACGCGTCGGTGGCCCGGACCGTGGCGAGGTCCCACTGGGAGCTGCGCAGCGGGTCGTCGCCGGCCGGGACGTCGGCGGCCCGCACCGGCGCGTCCAGCTCGACGCCGACCGCACCGGCGGCCCGCTGACCCGCGCGCACGAGTGTGGCCGCGGTGGCCCGGTCGGTGGCCGTGCGGACGGTGCTGACCGGGCGGCCGTCGGAGTCCAGGGTGGTGGTCACTACGCGTACCGGCTGGGCGGCGGAAACCACCGCCGGCAGCAACCGGTCCGGCGAGGCCGTCAGGCCGTCGATCGCCGGCCGCGCCGAGCCGTGCCTCACCGCTTGATCGCCCGGCACCGCTTGATCAGCCGGCACCGCTTGATGGGCCGGCTTCGCCTGATCTGGCGGCACCGCCAGCAGCGCCGCGCCCGCGATGGCCGCCGCGATGCCCGCGCCGTATCTCTGCAGCTGCTTACCCATGTGGAACCGCCTCCCCGTGTGTGTTCGGACTGACGATTCGGCCGACCGGGGCTGCGACTGGGGAGGAAACTGGAGTGAGTCGGGTGCTGCCGGGTTCACTCCTTCGACGTTTTAGAGCGATTTGTCTGATCGGATGGGACTATTGGGGCATGGGCCCCGATCAGGACGACGGCGTCTACCTGCCCGACCAACGTCGCGTCCAGCGCCGTAAGAAGGCCGGCGTCGCCATCGCCGGCCTGGCCGCCATCCTCGGCGGCGCCTCCTATGCGGTGACCACGTGGTTCACCGGTGAGGACGCGACGGCGCCGGGTGACACCGGGGCGCTCGCACCGATCGTCACCCCAACCTCCCGGCGACCGCACGCCGCGCCGCAGACCACGGCGGAACCTACCGAGACCGTTCGCCGGATGCCGCCCCGGATCGCTGGGGTGCGGCAGCGGAGCCTGCCCTCGCCCACCCCGTCGACCGCCGCTCTGCCTGATGACGAGGTCGCGTCGACGCAGGTCAGTCGCCTGTTGGGGGCGCCGCGGACGACTCCGTCGGGCGGCCTGGTGGCGGCCGACGAGGCGATCACCGTGGTGCACGAGGCGGGGTCGGACGGGTCATCGATCCAGGTCGTGTCGGCCCGGTTCGACCTGACCGGGCGCGGATCGCACCTCTGGGCCGCGGACGACGGGCTGCCGATCTCCGGTGCCCGGTGCACCCAGAACCTGCGGGTCGAGGGTGAGCCGGCCGCGCGCGTGCGGCCGAATGTGATGCTCTGCTGGCGCGCGTCCACCGCCCGCAGCGTCGTCACCGTGGCGACCAGCCCGGTCGGCCGGCCGGCCGCGGCAATCAGTGCGGCGGTCATCGACCGCGCCTGGCAACGGCTCGGCTGACGCGGGGGGGCAAGTTACTGGAGTCGGGGCGCGACTGAAGCAAGATCCTCGAACTCGCCGGGCAGATGGTCTCGGGAATTAGAGTGATCTGCGGTAATGCCGGCGAATCATTGGGGTTAACCGTGAGTTCGACGAGCAGTCCGGCCCTCGGCCCGCGTCACCTGTGGGGTGACCTGCGGGTCGGTGTCAAGATCACCACGGCGGTCCTGGTGGCACTGGGGGTGGCCGCGGTCGCCACGATTGCCGCTCTGATCCAGGTCGGCCAGGTACGCGACGCCGGCCACAAGATCTACTCGGACAACGTCGCGGCCATGGGGAAGCTGTCCGACATCCGTGACCTGGTACGTGTCCAACGGATCAACCTGCACGAGATCGTCGTCTACGAGAGCGGCTCGGAGGAGATGACCAACACCATCAAGGACCTGGCCACCGACTACCAGGCCCTGCAGGACCTGGCCAAGGAGTACCGCGCGGTCGCACCGCGGCCCGAGC
>DASWMR010000743.1:0-8811 GCA_036399635.1 Actinoplanes sp.
TGATCAGCACGGTCACGCCGGCCCCGCCGCCCAGCACCCACAGCGGCACCACCGTCGGCCAGGCCTGGGTGAACGCGTAGAGACCGGTGACCAGACCACCCAGCAGCACGCCGGCCACGCCCCCGAGCAGGGACAGCAACAGTGACTCGGCGACGAACTGGGTGCGGATCTGGCCCCGGGTCGCGCCCAGCGAGCGCCGCAACCCGATCTCGGCCCGCCGCTCCAGCACCGAGATCACCATCGTGTTGGCGACGCCGATGCCGCCGACCAGCAGAGCCACCGCGCCCAAACCGAGCAGCAGCGCGGTGAACGTCGCGTTCGTCGCCCGCTGCGCCGCCAGCGCGTCGGACGGCTTCGACACCTTCACCTCGTTGGGGTTCTCCGGGTTGGCCGTCGGTGCCAGCACGGCGCGGACCGCCTCCACCTTCGACTCCACCGATCGCGTGTAGACGGTGGTCGGATGCCCGTCGAAGCTCAGGTACTTCTCCGCCGCGGACCAGCCGACCAGCACCGCCTGGTCGAGTTCCGGGGCCAGCGGCACCGGCTTGAGCACGCCGACCACCGTCCACCAACGACCGTCGAGGTAGACCGCCGGCACGTTGCCCAGGCGGCGGGCCGCGGTCGCGCCGAGCACCACCGCCGGATAACGTGCGGTCGCCGCGTTCAGCCAGATCCCGTCGGCGAGCGACCCGCCGACCGTCTTCAGCAGGTCCAGCTGGGCCGCGAGGACGCTCAGGCCGCCGGTCTGGGCCGCCGGAATCTGGTCGGTGCGGTAGACCGCCGTGTCGGTGACCACGCCGGTCGCGGTGGCCGACTGGACCGGGCCGATCCGGCGGATCATCGAGACCGATTCGTCGGGCAGGTTGGCGCTCTCGCCGAACATGGTCTCGCCGGGTGCCACGGTCAGCATGTTGGTGCCCAACGCCGCGAGTTCGGCGTCCAGGTCGGCGCGGCTCGACGAGGAGATGCCGACGACCGCGATCATCGCGGCAATACCGATCGCAATGCCCAGTGCCGAGAGCACCGCACGCAGCGGTCGCGACCGCAGGCCGTACCCGCCGAGTTGGATGAGATCCGTCGGCCGCAGTCTTGCCGGCGAAAGGACGCCTTCAGTCCGACCAAGGGTGGTGGCCGGTGTGGTTGGACGGGTCATCTCAGATCACCCGCCCGTCGCGCATCGGCACCTGCCGCGGCAGGCTGTCGGCGACCTCGTGGTCATGCGTGATGACCAGGACCGTGGTGCCCGCATCGTTCAGCTCGCGGAGCAGCTCCACCACACCGGCACCGGACACCGAGTCCAGATTCCCGGTCGGCTCGTCGGCCAGCAGCACCGCCGGGTCGCCGGCCACCGCGCGGGCGATCGCCACCCGTTGCCGCTCCCCGCCGGAGAGCTGGTGCGGGCGGTGGGTGAGCCGGTCACCGAGGCCGACCCGGACCAGGGCGGCCTCGGCGCGCCACTCCCGCTCCTTTTTCGGTACGCCGGTGTACAGCAACCCATCCGCCACGTTCGTCACCGCGTCGCGGCCCGGCGCCAGGTGGAACTGCTGGAAGACGAAGCCGATCCGGCGGGCCCGCAGGGCCGACAGTTGCCGGTCGGAGAGGGTCGCCACGTCATGCCCGTCGATCTTCACGCGACCCTCGCTCGGCCGGTCCAGCGTGCCGATCAGGTGCAGCATGGTGGACTTGCCGGAGCCCGAGGGACCGACGATCGCGACCAGTTCGCCGTATTCGACGACCAGGTCAACCGATCGCAGCGCGGTGACCCCGGGGTACGTCTTGGTGACCGCGTCGAGTTCGATGACGGCCCCGCTCCTACCGGCCGCGCTCCTACCGGCCGCGCTCATACCGGCATCGCCACCTTCAGGCCCGCGGCGAGGCCGGTGCCGGTGACCTCGACCTTGCCGTCCGCGAACAGGCCGGTCTCCACCGCGACGATGCGGGTGGCCGTGCCGTCCACGACCTGCAGGCCGTAGCCACCCTCGGCGAGCGCGAGCAGCGCCGCCACCGGCACGGTAAGCACGTCCTTGCGTTCCGAGGCGGTGAACGCGACGGTGACCGCCGCCTCGTCCAGCCCGGTGGGCGCCCCGCGGAACCCGATCGTCACCTCGATCAGGGTGGTGTCCTCGGCGTCCGGGCCGTCGCCGGCCTCGACGACTGTCCGGACTCCGGTGATCTTTCCGGGGACCGTCTTGCCGTCCGGCATGGTGATCTGCACGGTCGCGCCCTTGCGGGCCAGGCGCTGCGCCTCGACGTCCAGCTTGACCGTCGCGACCAGGGTGGTGCCGGTGAGCTCGAGCAGGTCCGTGCCGGGCTGCACGACCGCACCCGTCTGCACGGTCAGCGAGTCGACCCGGACCTGCCCACCGGCGTACCGGATCTGGCCCGCCTCCACCGTGCCGGTCTCGCTGAGGCCGAGGTCGTCCTGCCAGTCCTCGACGGCATCGGCGGTGGCCGAGGTGTAGTCGTTGTCGACCGTGAAGCCGCGGTAGCCGAGCGCCCACAGGTTCTTCTCGAACTGCTTCACGTCAGCGCCCGACACGCCCGACGCGAGCGTGCGGTACGCCGGCAGACCTCCGTACAGCAGGGTGACGGGTTTGTTGTCGAGCCGGTAGACCGCCTTGCCGCGGTTGATCGTGGTCCCGGCCACCGGCAGTTTGGTGACCGTGCCGCCGGTACGCGCCGTGACCGTGGTGGTGTCGCCGTGCCCGAGCGTGCCGTCGTGGTCCTCACGGTCCGTGAGCGTCGACTTGGTGATCGCCACGGTCTTCTCCGGGGTGGTGTCAGCCGGCGTGCCGCTGCTCTCCGCCGGTGGCAGGTTGAGCACGGTGACCGTGGCGGCCACCACGCCGGCCGACAGCACGCCGGCGACCACCGCGGTCGTACGCCGCCGGGTCATGCGCTCTTTCCCTGGGTGACGCCCGCCTCGCGCTTCTGCTGCTTCCCGCCGTCCGGCAGGTACTTGGCGCAGACCTTCTCTGCCTTGTCGAAGGTCGGATCGCCCGGCCCGCTGCCCACCTTGTCCTTGTCGAGCTGGACGCTGCCGTCCGCGTTCGGGTCGGGGAAGTTCGGCACGCCGTTCTCCCGCATGCACTGGGCCATCTGACGGCCGCGCTCCATCTCCTCCGCGCTGGGCTGACGTCGTTGGCCGCCGTCCGGTGCCCACTGCCGGCAGGCCTTCATGGCCGCGTCGAACTCGTCCTTGTTCTGACTTTCCGGCACGTGGATGCCCATTCGACCGCTGTTGTCCGGATCGGGGAACCAGGTGATCCCCTGCTCCCGCATGCATTTCGAGAACTTGAGCGGCGCGTCCGGGTCGTCGGCCGCCGCCGCGGACTGGCTCGCCGCGGCGGTCGGCGCGCCGCTACCGGCGGTCGCCACTCCCGGTTCGTCGTTGCCGTTGGCCGCACAGCCCGCCGACGCGATGGTCAGCATCAGCCCGAGCGCGATGAGTGTTCGCATCGTTGTCTCCTCCGTCGGCGGCCGGGCGGCCGCCCCGGGAGCAGTAGAGCGACCGGCTGGTTTCCCCACCGTCACGAAAGACGGTGACGCCCACGTGACACCCGGAACCGGCAGGATGGGGGCATGCGGATCCTGGTGGTGGAGGACGAGCCGCTGCTCGCCGACGCGGTGGCGCAGGGCCTGCGGAACGACGCGCACGCGGTGGACGTGGCGTACGACGGCGCGGCCGCGCTCGAACGCATCGACGTGAACGACTACGACGTGGTGGTGCTCGACCGGGACCTGCCCCGGGTGCACGGCGACGACGTGTGCCGGGCGCTGGCCGAGCGCACCGGCGACACCCGGGTGCTGATGCTGACTGCCGCGGCCGGGGTCGACGACCGGGTGACCGGGCTGTCCCTGGGCGCCGACGACTACCTGCCGAAGCCGTTCGCCTTCCGCGAGCTTGCCGCCCGGGTCGCCGCATTGGGCCGGCGGTCCCGGCCGGCCACGCCGCCGGTGCTCCGCCGGGCCGGGATCAGCCTCGACCCGTACCGCCGGGAGGTGCACCGCGACGGCCGGTATGTGCCGCTGTCCCGCAAGGAATTCGCCGTGCTGGCCGTGCTGTTGCGCGCGGAAGGCACCGCGGTGTCCGCGGAAACCCTGCTGGAGAAGGCCTGGGACGAGAACGCCGATCCGTTCACCCACGCCGTACGGATGACGATCTTGAAGTTGCGTCGGAAGCTCGGCGATCCGCCGGTGGTGCTGACCGAACCGGGAGTGGGGTATCGCATCTCATGAGGCTGACCGTTCGAGGACGGCTCACCCTGGTGTACGGCGGCATGTTCGTCCTCGCCAGCTCGGTGCTGCTCGGCGCCACCTACGTCCTGGTCTCCAGCCGCATGCCGATCGTCGCGACCAGGATCTCCGGGGAGGCGGTACGCCCGGACCCGCTCGGCCCGGACAGCAACGGCAAGATCGCCCCGCCGACCGAGGAGTTGAAGCAGATTGTCGAGTCCACTCAGGACTCGGCTCTGGACACGATGGTCACCCAGGGCGCGCTCATGCTGGTCGTGGTCAGCGCGGCGGCGATCGCCCTGGGCTGGCTGGTGGCCGGCCGGATGCTCCAGCCGCTGCACCAGATCACCGCGACCGCCCGGCGGATCGCCACCGCGCCGGACGCCGACCGCGGCCTGCACGAGCGGATCGCGCTGCAGGGGCCGGAGGACGAGATCAAGGAGCTGGCCGACACCTTCGACGTCATGATCGCCCGGCTGGACCACTCGTTCGACGGGCAGCGCCGCTTCATCGCGAGCGCCTCGCACGAGCTGCGCACCCCGCTGACGCTCAACCGAACCCTGCTGGAGGTCGCGCTCACCCAGGAGTCAGCCTCCGAAGAGGTACGCCAACTGGGCACCACGCTGCTCGCGATCAACGACCGGCATGGCCGCCTGATTGACGGTCTGCTCCTGCTGGCCCAGTCCGAACGGCCGGTGAGCGGGCACTCGTACGTCGATCTGGCCGACGTCGTCGATCACGTAGCGGTCTCCGACACCGTCAAGGTGATCACCGAGCTCCAGGAGGCGGCGGTCGCCGGCAACCCGGTGCTGCTGGAACGTCTGGTGCAGAACCTGGTGGAGAACGGCGAGCGGCACAACGTAGCGGAGAACGGCTGGATCCGGGTGCGCACCGGGACCCGCCCGGACGGCTGGGTGGTGCTCGAGGTCAGCAACTCCGGCCCGGTCATCCCCCGCTACGAGGTGCCCGGCCTGTTCGAGCCGTTCCGCCGCTACGGCACCGAGCGGCTGCGCTCACCGGGCGCCGGTCTCGGGCTCTCCATCGTGCGGTCGGTCGCGCGGGCACACGGCGGCGAAGCGGACGCCGTGGCCCGCGACGAGGGCGGCCTGACCGTCACGGTGACCCTCCCCCGGGCTGCCTAGGGGACGAGGCCCGCGCCGGGGTCAGCTCGCCGGCACCGACCCGGTCGACCCAGCAGAGTCGGATGCGACGCTGGAACCGGATGCGGGGGGTGGCGCGACAGCCGAGCGACGAGCCAGGCCGACCACCCCGAGAGTCATCACGACGGCGGCGATCGGGACGATGATCTGGCCGGCCCGGCCGTGGCGGAAGCTCTCGTCGAAGACGACGATGCCGGCGATCGCGGCCACCACCGGGTTGGCGACGCTCACCGTGGCCAGCGGGGCGGCCAGGCCGGCCCCCCGGTAGGACAGCTGGCCCAGCAAATAGCCGGAGACCGACAACAGCAAGACGATGCCGGCCACGAACGGGGAGACCGCGCCCAGCCCGCCGTCGGTGAACCCGGCCATCACCGACTTCGACAGCACCGACGAGATACCGAAGGCGGTCCCGGCCGCGGCGGCGAGCAGCACCGCGCGCATCCGCGGCCCGCACGGCCACGAGCCGACCGTCAGGACCGCCACCGCGAACAGGGTGGTCCACGTCAGATACCGCGCGGCGGTGGCGGACAGCAGGGCCGGCTCATCGGACTCGACCGACAGCGACAGGATCAACGCGAGCGCGGCCACGGTGAGCCCGGCGTCGATCCAGCCGGCCGCGCCCATCCGGGTGCCGTAGCGCAGCACCGAGATCGGCAACGCGAAGAGCAGCGTCAGCGTGCCGAGCGCCTGCACGACGGCGACCGTGCCGAAGTTGAGCGCGATCACGTGCAGGGCCACGCCGCTCCCGGTGAGCAGCAGCGCGACCGCCCACCGGGACAGCCCACGATGGCCGTGCTCGGCCAGCCGTTCCTGCGCGACCGCGGCAGCCGCATAGCTCGCCGCCGACAGGACCGACAGCCCGACAGCCCACCCCAGTGAAGCCATGACACCCCCTCTTTGAGCATGCCGCACGTTCGTGCCTACCCGACAGCCTGCCTAAGACGCGCGAATCGGGCGCCCCCCAAAGGACCGACCCGGGGCCGGAACGTGGCCGAGCGGGTCCGGCAGAAATCACTTTCCCGCGACGTGTCGCCCTGCCACGATCGGCGCATGGTGCAGGCGACGGGGGTTCGGATCGGGTGGCGGGACATGCCCGCTCCGGTGCAGGCGCGGGTGGAGCAGATCATCGGTGGCCGGGTGATCGAGGCAGTGTCGCAGACCGGTGGTTTCTCCCCGGGCACGGCCGACCGGGTGTGCACCGCCGACGGGCGGCGGGCCTTCGTCAAGGCGGTCACCCCCATGATCAACCTGCGCTCCGCCGAGCTCGCCCGGCAGGAGCTTCTGATCACCGCGGCGCTGCCGGCGCACGCACCGGTGCCCCGGATGTTGGGTGGCTTCGACGACGGCGAGTGGGTCGTGCTTGTCCTGGCGGACGTCGAGGGTGTCCACCCGCGTACGCCCTGGGTGGACCGGGAAGTCGACGCGGCCGTGACCACTCTCCGTGAGCTCGCCGCCGCGCTCACCCCGGCACCGCCGATCGAGCTGCCGACCGCGACGGACAACTTCGGCGGCGACTTCGCCGGCTGGGACCAGGTGGCCGCCGATCCGCCGGCCGACCTCGAGCCGTGGTTCACCGAGCGACTGCCCGATCTGCAGGCCGCGGCCGCTCGCGGCCGCGCCGCGCTCGGCACCGGCGACACTCTCATGCACTGCGACATTCGCGCCGACAACATCCTGGTCCGGCCGGACGGCAGCATGGTCGTCGTGGACTGGCCGTGGGCCTGCGTGGGGCCGGCCTGGCTGGACACCGTGCTGCTCGCACTCAACGTGATGGTGCACGGCGGCGACGCCGAACGGGTGATCTGCGACCTCGACCCGCAGGCGGTGACCGACGTGGTGGCCGGCATGACCGGAATGTTCCGGCATGTCTGCCGGCTGCCCCCGCCGCCCGGCATCCCCACCGTCCGCGCCTTCCAGCGTTGGCAGTCCGATGCACTGCTGCCCTGGCTGCGCTCCCGGATGGGCTGACCGCCGGCCCGGTCCCGGCAAGCGCGCCAATGGCCGCGCGCCCGAGGCCGGTGACGGCCGGCGCGAGCGAGGCCGGTGACGGCCATCGCACCAGATGGGAGGTCCGGCACACCGAACCGGCACCGGCGGCCCTGGGCACTAGGCTAGGAGGTCGGGCTTCGGCGCGGCGGCCCGGACGGCCAATCCCCACACGGAACGGAACATGATGATCGACCAGGCCAAGGTGCGAGTCCTTCTGTTGGAGAGCATCCATCCCGACGCGGTGTCCCGGCTGGAGTCAGCGGGCTACGCGGTCGAGTCCGTTCGCAACGCTCTCGACGAGTCCGAGCTGATCGAGCGCATCGGTGGGGTGCACCTGCTGGGCATCCGGTCGAAGACCAAGGTCACCGCCAAGGTCCTCGATGCCGCCGACAGTCTGGTCGCAATCGGCGCGTTCTGCATCGGTACCGATCAGATCGACCTGCACGCCGCGTCGGCCGCGGGCGTCGCGATCTTCAATGCGCCGTTCTCCAACACCCGGTCGGTCGTCGAGTTGGCCATCGCCGAGATCATCGCGATGACCCGCCGGCTCACCGAGAAGAACGCGCTGATGCACAGCGGCGTCTGGGACAAGTCGGCGGACGGCGCGCACGAGATCCGCGGCCGGCGGCTCGGCATCGTCGGCTACGGCAACATCGGCACCCAGCTCTCCGTGCTCGCTGAGAACCTCGGCTTGCACGTGTCCTTCTTCGACACCGCCGACAAGCTCGCGCTCAGCAACGCGCACCGGTGCGCCAGCCTGGAGGAGCTGCTGGAGACCAGCGACATCGTGACGCTGCACGTCGACGGCCGGCCGGGCAACGCCGGCTTCTTCGGTGCCGAGCAGCTCAAGCGGATGAAGCCGGGCGCGCTCTTCCTCAACCTCTCCCGCGGCATCGTGGTCGACCACGCCGCGCTCGGCGAAGCGCTGCGCAGCGGCCACCTGGCCGGCGCCGCGGTCGACGTCTTCCCGTCCGAACCCAAGGGCCGGGGCGACGAGTTCGTCTCCGAGCTGCGCGGCCTGCCCAACGTGATCCTCACGCCGCACATCGGCGGGTCGACCGAGGAGGCCCAGTCGGACATCGGTGACTTCGTCGCCGGCAAGCTGACGAACTTCATCGAGGAGGGCAACACCACGCTGAGCGTGAACCTCCCCGGCGTGGCCCTGCCCGCCCAGTCGGGCGTGAGCCGCGTGATCCACGTGCACATCAACACCCCCGGCGTGCTGGCACAGGTCAACAGCATCCTCGCCGAGCACCGGGTGAACGTGGAGGGTCAGCTGCTGAGCACCCGCGGTGAGTACGGCTACCTGATCACCGACATCGGCGGCGACTTCAGCGACGAGGTGTTGGCCCGGCTGCAGTCGATGGAGCAGACCGTCCGGCTGCGCGTTCTCTTCTGACGACCGGCTGACGGGTACGCCGCCGGG
>DASWMR010000744.1:0-5712 GCA_036399635.1 Actinoplanes sp.
GCTGCCGAGATAGCACCTGCCGTCGAGCAGACGGCGCAGAAATGGATCCAGGACGGCGCGGCGGTCGACAAGACGTGTGTGGCCGTCACGGTGAACCCGATCAACTCGGCCACCATGGCCGCCGCGGTGGCCACCGAGCACAAGGTCAGTCTGACCGGGCTGGGTGCCGCGCCGCAGTCGGTGAAGGTGCCGGACGTGTGGCTCGCCGACTCGTCGACCTGGCTGCTCCGGTTGCAGTCGGAGGCGCCCGGCTTCGCGCCCACGGACATGAGGTCGGTTGCGCAGAGCCCGATCGTCGTCGCCATGCCGCAGCCGGTCGCGACGGCCGTCGGCTGGCCCACCAAGAAGCTCGGCTGGACGGACCTGCTGAACCAGATCACCAAGGGACAGTCCCTGCGCACCGGCATGGTCGACCCGACCCGGGACGCTGCCGGCCTCGCCGGACTGCTCGCCCTCGGCCAGGCGGCCGGTACCGGTCCCGAGGCCCAGTCGGTGAAGGTCGGCGCGATCAAGGCGCTGGCGCAGAGTGCCTCGGCGCTCAAGGACGACCTGATGCAGAAATTCCCGGACTCGCCCGAGATCAATGAGATCGCGACAAGCCTGAGTGCCGCGCCGCTGTCCGAGGCGAGCGTCATGGCCTACAACGCGGAGAAGCCGCCGGTCCCGCTCGCGGCCCTCTATCTCGACCCGAGCCCGATGCCGCTGGACTACCCGTTCGCGATCATGCCCGAGATCGATCTGCAGAAGGCGGCGGTGGCCAAGGGCCTGCGCGCCCAGTTGGAGACCGTGGCGTTCAAGAACGCCCTCGGTGCGTCCGGTCTGCGCGCGCCGGACGGCTCGTTCGGTGCCGGCTTCGTCCTCCCGCGGGGTGCGCCGAGTGCCTCCCCGACGGTGAAGCCGTCCACCGGAGACCCCTCCACCGGTCCGAACGGCGGGGCGGCCGCCGGTGGGCTGGCCGCCGGTGTGCTCAGCCAGGCGCTCGGCAGCTGGGCGGCGATCACCCTGCCGGGCCAGGTGCTGGCCGTCTTCGACATCTCCGGCTCGATGCTCAAGCCGGTGCCGACCGCGAAGAACGCGACCCGGGCTCAGGTCACCCAACGGGCGGCGGCCGGCGGTCTGCAGCTCTTCGACGACAAGTGGGCGGTCGGCGTCTGGCTGTTCTCCACCGAATTGGACGGCAAGAAGCCGTACAAGGAGATCGTTCCGATAAGCCCGCTGGTCTCGGCCCGCGAGGAACTGCAGAAGTCGATCAGCAAGATCGTGCCGAAGGAGAACGGCCAGACCGGTCTTTACGACACGGTGTTGGAGGCGTACAAGACCGTCCAGAAGAGCTGGCAGCCCGGCAAGGTCAACTCGGTCATCCTCTTTACCGACGGCGAGAACCAGAACCCGGACGGCATCAGCCAGGACACCGTGGTCAGTCAGCTCACGAAAATACAGGACCCGACCAAGCCGGTACGCCTCGTGATCATCGGCATCGGCACCGAGGTCAACCGCGGCGAGCTGGAGCGGATCACGAATGCCACCCCGGCCGGCGGGGTCTTCGTCGCCCCGGACCCGGCGAAGATCGGCGACATCTTCCTGCAGGCGATCGCGAATCGGAGCGGCGCCGCAAAGTGATCTTCACCGGTACGCCGGGACGGCCGTCACCCACCGGGTGGCGGCCGTCGTCGCATCCGGCGGTGCGGGGTGCCGACACATCTTCGGATGAGCTGTCCGGCCTCCCCGGTCAGGCGGCCCCGATACCGGTAGTCTCTGCTGAACCATGGCCATTCTTCAAAGGCCGGATGGGCCGGACCCGATGCACGCCGCGGTGATCGACGACGCGGCGCACACCCTGCTGCTCGCCTTTGACGTCGCCCGCGAGCAGGCCACGCCGCGGCTGTCCGCGCCGCAGCTGAACGCGTTGCTCGCGGTGGAGCGGGCCGAGGGCATCAACCTCGGCGGCCTGGCCGGCGAGATGAGCATGCTGCTCTCTTCGGCAAGCCGGCTGTGCGATCGGCTGGTCGCCTCCGGGATGGTCGAGCGGGTGCCGGGTCGGGCCGATCGGCGCGAGATCGCCCTGCATCTGACCCCGGCGTCGCGGGCACTGCTCGCCGAGTTGCGCCGTGCCCGGCGGACCGCACTGGCCGCGGTGCTGGAGAGGATGACCGGCTCCGGCCGGGCCGCCCTGGTGCGCGGGCTCACCGAGTTCGCCGCGGCGGCGGACGAGAACGCTCAAGAGGCATCAGCCCAAACCGCATAGGTACGCCACCACGCGCGCCCACCCTCAGCCCGGGGCCCTATCCGCTGCGCGCGGCCGGAGCCCGGCCAGCGCACCGGATCCGCCCGCACCGCGCCACCCGCAGCCCGGGGCCCTATCCGCTGCGCGTGGCCGAGCCCAGCCAGCGCGCCGGATCCGCCCGCACCGCGCCGATCACCACGTCGGCGGCACCGCGCATCGCGGCGTCCGGGCCCAGCGTGGCCGCCTGCAAGGTGACCGGCGCCAGGTGCCCGGTCAGCGCCCGGCGGTGCAGTTCCGTCTCGATCCCGGCCCGCAGCCGGTCGAACGCCGGCGCATAGCTGCCGCCGAGCACGACCACGCCGATGTCCAGCAGGTTGACCACGCCGGCGAGCGCAATGCCCAGCGCCGCGGCGGCCCGGTCCGGATTGGCCGCCATCGCCTCCTGCCCGGCGTACTGCTCAAGGCATCCGTTGGCGCCGCACCCGCAGGCCGGACCGTCCGGATAGACGGTGAGGTGGCCGATCTCTCCGCTCCAGCCGCGCCCGCCGCGGTAGAGCTCGCCGTCGAGTACCAGGCCGGCGCCGATGCCGATCTCGCCGGAGACGTAGAGGAACGTCGGCTCCCGGTCGCCGCCCGCCCGCAGCTCGCCCAGCGCGGCCAGGTTTGCCTCGTTGTCGACCACGAGCGGCAGATCGGCCAGGGCCGGCACGGCGGGCAGCATTGCCGGCACGTCGACGTCCAGCCAGCCCAGGTTGGGCGCGACCCGGACCACCCCGTCGACGGTGACCAGGCCGGGCACCGCCAGCGCCGCGCCGGCCAGCGCAAGCCCGTCCGCGGCTGCCGCGGCCCGGGCCGGCGCCGCCACCCGGCCCAGTGCAGCCAGGGTGGCCGGCGGGTCGAGCGGGCGCTGGTCGGCGTGGGTGACGAAGCGATGGCGTACGGCACCCGTCAGATCCACCACGCAGGCCGCGAGATAGTCGACGTTGATCTCCAGGCCCAGGCCCGCCGGGCCGTCGGGGGCGAGTGCCAGGCCGGCCGCCGGCCGCCCGGCGCCGACCCGCGGGGCCGGCTCGAGCTCGATCAGCAGGCCGCCGGCGATGAGGTCGTCGACCAGCGCGGAGACGGTGGCGCGGGTAAGCCCGGTGGCACCCGCGATCCCGGCCCGGGAGAGGCGATCTGCGCTATTCGCCACGGTCTGCAGGACCAGCGCGAGATTATGAGCCCGCATGCCGGACTGCCGGACGGGAACGTGGGAAGAACTCATAATCCGGCCGGTCACGCCCTTGACAATGCCATAGGCCGGTCAAATAATTCAACCATTAAACAAATCCCGATCATTTCGTGGAGGTAACCGTGGCGGTCCAGCCCACGCGCGAGGATAAGTTCTCTTTCGGCCTATGGACCGTGGGGTGGCAGGCCCGCGACCCGTTCGGTGACGCCACCCGGGCCGCGCTCGACCCGATCGAGGCCGTGCACAAGCTCGCGGAGCTCGGTGCGTACGGCATCACCTTCCACGATGACGACCTGGTTCCGTTCGGGTCCGACAACCAGACCCGTGATGGAGTGATCGCCGCCTTCAAGAAGGCCCTTGAGGAGTCCGGCCTGGTCGTCCCGATGGTCACCACCAACCTGTTCACCCACCCGGTGTTCAAGGACGGCGGCTTCACCAGCAACGACCGCTCGGTGCGCCGCTATGCGCTGCGCAAGGTGCTGCGCAACATCGACCTCGCCGCCGAGCTCGGCGCCAAGACCCTGGTGCTCTGGGGTGGCCGCGAGGGCTCGGAGTACGACGTAGCAAAGGACGTCCGCGCCGCCCTGGACCGCTACGCCGAGGGCCTCAACCTGCTGGCCGCCTACTCCGAGGACAAGGGCTACGGCCTGCGCTTCGCCATCGAGCCGAAGCCGAACGAGCCGCGCGGCGACATCCTGCTGCCCACCGCCGGGCATGCCATCGCCTTCGTTCAGGAGCTCGAGCGGCCGCAGCTGTTCGGGATCAACCCCGAGGTCGGCCACGAGCAGATGTCGAACCTCAACTTTGCGCACGGCATCGCCCAGGCACTGTGGCACGGCAAGCTCTTCCACATCGACCTCAACGGCCAGCACGGCCCGAAGTTCGACCAGGACCTCGTCTTCGGCCACGGCGACCTGCTCAACGCTTTCGCTCTGGTCGACCTGCTGGAGCACGGCAGCCCGAGCGGCGGCCCGGCCTACGACGGCCCGCGGCACTTCGACTACAAGCCGTCGCGCACCGAGGACTACGACGGCGTGTGGGAGTCGGCGAAGGCGAACATGCGGATGTACCTGCTGCTCAAGGAGCGGGCGCAGGCGTTCCGCGCCGACCCGGCCGTGCAGGAGGCGCTGGCCGCCAGCAAGGTGCCCGACCTGCGTACGCCCACCCTGAACCAGGGTGAGACCTACCAGAACCTGCTCGACGACAAGAGCGCGTTCGAAGAGTTCGACGTCGATGCGGCGGGCGCTCAGGGCTACGGTTTCGTGAAGCTTAACCAGCTCGCGATCGACCACCTGCTCAAGGCGAACTGAGGACCGTACGACATGACTCTGGTAGCCGGGATCGACAGTTCCACTCAGTCCTGCAAGGTCGTCATCCGCGACGCGGAGACGGGCAAGCTGGTCCGCCAGGGCCGGGCGAGCCATCCGGACGGCACCGAGGTGCATCCGGAGGCCTGGTGGGCCGCGTTGCGGTCGGCGATCGAGGAGGCCGGCGGCCTGGCCGACGTGGCCGCCGCCTCGGTCGCCGGCCAGCAGCACGGCATGGTGGTGCTGGACGAGAACGGCGAGGTGGTCCGCCCGGCGCTGCTGTGGAACGACACCCGCAGCGCCGGCGCGGCGGCCGACCTCATCGACGACCTCGGCGGCGCCGAGAAGGGTCGCCGGGCCTGGGCCGATGCGGTCGGCATCGTCCCGGTGGCCAGCTTCACCCTGACCAAGCTGCGCTGGCTGGCCCGGCACGAGCCGCAGAACGCGGCCCGGGTGGCCGCGGTCTGCCTGCCGCACGACTGGCTCACCTGGAAGCTCGCCGGTGCGCGGGGCCTGCACACGCTGCGCACCGACCGCAGCGACGCCAGCGGCACGCTCTACTGGTCGGCCGCGACCAACGAATACCGTCCCGACCTGCTGGAGCTCGGCTTCGGCCGGCAGCTCCGGACGCCCGAGGTGCTCGGCCCGACCGGCATCGCCGGGCATCTGCCCAACGGCGCCCGGCTCGGTCCCGGCGCCGGCGACAACGCGGCGGCCGCGCTCGGCACCGGCGCCGGCACCGGCGATGTGATCGTCTCGATCGGGACGTCCGGCACCGTCTTCGTCTCCTCCGACGTCGCCCCGGACGACCCGAGCGGCACGGTGGCCGGGTTCGCCGACACCACCGGCCGGTTCCTGCCGATCGTGGTCACCCTCAACGCCGCCCGGGTGCTGGACGCGGCCGCCAAGCTGCTCGGCGTCTCGCACGACGAGCTGTCCCGGCTGGCGGT
>DASWMR010000745.1:0-2335 GCA_036399635.1 Actinoplanes sp.
GCCCGGTACGCGGCTCTGGGGATCGTCGGATCCGACCGTCAGCTGTCCGACTTCATCACCCATGGCATCGACCCCGAGCTGCACGCGGCGATCGGTGAGCTGCCACACGGCCGCGGGGTCCTCGGTCTGCTGATCACCGACCCCCGCCCGGTCCGGATGCCGGACATCACCGAACACCCCCGATCGTACGGTTTCCCGCCGAACCACCCGCCGATGCACAGCTTTCTCGGCGCCCCCATCCGCATCCGCGACCAGGTCTACGGCAACCTGTACCTGTCCGAGAAGCAGGGCGCCGCGGAATTCACCAACGACGACGAGGAGATCGTTGTCGCGCTCGCGGCGGCCGCGGGCGTCGCGATCGACAATGCCCGGCTGTTCGCCCTGGCGACCCGCCGGGAACGCTGGCTCGCCGCCGCCGCCGAGATCACCGGGGTGCTGCTCGGCCAGGTGCACCGCACCGAGGCGCTGCGGCTGATCGCCCGCCGCGCCCGCGAGGTCGCCGACGCCGACCTGGTGCTGGTTCTGCTCTATGACGACGAAGCCGGCCGGTTCACCGTCGAGGCAGTCGACGGCCCCGACAGCGAGACGGCAGGGCTGCTCGGCGCCGTCCTGACAGCGGCCGACACCACCTTCCTCGACGCGGTGACGACACCGCAGCGCATGCTCCTGGACGACCTGCGCGAGGCAGCACCATGGCCGGTCACGGTGCCCGGCGGGCCTGCCATGATCGCTCCCCTGGGCCGCTCGGACGTCCTGCACGGGGTGCTGATCGTCGGCCACGGGGCCGGGCACGACGCCCGCAACGACGATGTGGCCCTGCTGTCGAGCTTCGCCGACCAGGCCGCCCTGGCCCTGGAACGGGCCCGAGCTCAGGAGCAACGCGAGCAGCTGGTGGTGCTGGAGGACCGCGAACGGATCGCCCGGGATCTGCACGATGTGGTCATCCAGCGGCTGTTCGCCACCGGCATGGAGCTGCAGAGCACCGTGCCGCACACCACCCGGCCCGAGGTCGCCAAGCGGATCAACCACGCGGTCGATGCCCTCGACGAAACCATCCGTGACATCCGCCGCTCGATCTTCGAACTGCGCACCCCACTCGGGGTGTCCCTGCGCACCGAGTTGCGCGACACCGTCGAAGCGGCGGCCGGGGTGCTCGGGTTCCGGCCCGTACTGGACACCTCCGGGCCGGTCGACAGCGCCGTACCGGACGACATCGTCCCGGAGATCCTGGCGGTGGTACGCGAAGCTCTGTCCAATGTGGCCCGGCACGCCAACGCGAGCACCGTGCGGGTGTCGGTGCGGGCAGCCGACGGGCAGATCGCTGTCATCGTGCAGGACGACGGGGTCGGCGCCGATGCCACACTCGCCCGCGGCGGGCTGGTCAACCTGCTGGACCGGGCCGGCGACCTCGGCGGCACCTTCGAGGTGAACCGCAACGAAGGTGGCGGCACCGTCGTCGACTGGCGGGTTCCCCTCAACGGTTGACCGCGACCGGCAGGAAGCGTGCGGCGAGACCCTACGGTCCGGGTCCTTCGGCCCTGACGACAGCGCCGACGAAGCGGCACGGTGGGTAGCAGACAGAAACCTCGCGCCGTTGTCGTCACGACCCGCGATCTCCCGCAATCATGATCCGCGTCGCCGACGAGGGCAGCGGTGAACAGGGGTGGCCTCCATGACACCACAGCCATACGGCCCGGCGGAGCTGCACACCGCCGCCGCAGCCGGCATCCGGGCACCGTCACTGCACAACAGCCAACCCTGGCGATTCCGGCTGCACGACGGCGCGATCGAGGTCCTGGCCGATCCCCGCGACCACCTGGCCTTGGCCGACCGGATCGGCTGGGCGGTACGGATCGCCTGCGGCGCCGCGGTGTTCAACGCCCGCCTGGCCCTGCTGGCCACCGGCACCCCCGCCGAGGTACGGCTACGGCCCAATCCGGCTGAACCCATGGTGATGGCCAGCCTGCGACCGGGTTCGCTGCGGCCCGCGACGTACCCCGAAAGTGACCTTTTTGCCGCGATCGGGCGGCGGCGCAGCAGCCGGGAACCGTTCCGGCCCGATCCGGTCCCGGCCGATGTCCGGGTCCGGCTCGTCGACGCCGCCCGGGCCGAGGGCGCCTGGTTGGAGCTGCTCATCGGGATGACCGCGCTCGCCGGCTTCGCCGAGATCGCGCAGAGCGCCGACCGGGTGCTGCGCCGCGACCCCGCCTACCAGGAGCGTCTGTCCGCGTGGATCCGGACCGAGGCCGCCGGCGACGGGGTGCCGGTCGCCGCGGGCGCCCGGGTCGCCGAACCTCAGGACCTCCTTCCCCAGCGCGCCTACAGCGATCGGCTG
>DASWMR010000746.1:0-9223 GCA_036399635.1 Actinoplanes sp.
CCGCCCGGTAACACCGTTCGAAGTCCAGTTCCATGGCTGCCAGTCTGCTCCCGCGCGCGGCTCGCTGGCTGGCGGGATTCGGACATGGCCGTTCTGCTGTCAACCGAGGTTGTCGACTCTGAAACGCCAACTACCGTGACAGCATGTCTTTAGTCCGGTCAGTCCGGCCAGTCCTTGGTCCCCCTTGGCGGGCGGCCCGATCCGGGTCGGCCGCGCTCGGCACGTTGGTGCCCACCATGCGCCAGGACGCCACCGTGGTCGAGCAGGCAGCCGGACCGCTGACCCGATTCGCCGCGATCGACGCGGAGACGCTGCTGCTCGGCGGGGACCGCTCACCGGCGTACCTCAAACGGGTTTTGAACGGCCTCGAGCCGGTCTGCCTCGAGTGAAACGGGTGACCCTGACCGGCGGGTGGGCCATCTCGCCGCGGACAACAGCGGCCGCCCCGAACGGGTCGCGGCGGAACTGCGGAAATTCTTTGGATGAGCCTTGCGTAGACTCACGTTCCGTGAGCCTCACCATCGGGATCGTCGGCCTGCCCAACGTCGGCAAGAGCACCCTGTTCAACGCCCTGACCAAGAACGACGTGCTTGCCGCGAACTACCCGTTCGCGACGATCGAACCGAACATCGGTGTCGTCGGGCTGCCGGACGAGCGGCTGGCCAAGCTCGCCGAGCTGCACAGCAGCGAGAAGATCATTCCCGCGCCGGTGAGCTTCGTCGACATCGCCGGCCTGGTGCGGGGTGCCTCGAAGGGGCAGGGCCGGGGCAACGCGTTCCTGGCGAACATCCGCGACGCCTCGGCGATCTGCCAGGTGGTCCGCGCGTTCTCCGACCCGAACGTGCTGCACGTCGACGGCAAGGTGTCACCCGCCGACGACATCGAGACGATCAACACCGAGCTGATCCTGGCCGACCTGCAGACGGTCGAGAAGGCGCTGCCGCGCCTGCAGAAGGAGGCCCGGCTCAAGAAGGAGCGGGCCGCGGCTGCGGCCGCCGCCGACGCGGCGTTCAAGCTGCTCAACGACGGTGTGACGCTCTACAGCGGCGCGGCCGCCGCGGGCATCGAGGTGGAGCTGCTCGCCGAGCTGCACCTGCTGACCATCAAGCCGTTCCTCTACGTCTTCAACGTCGACGAGGCCGAGCTGGGCAACGCGGCGTTCCTCGACGAGCTGCGGGCACTGGTCGCGCCGGCCGAGGCCGTCTTCATGGACGCGAAGATCGAGTCTGAGCTGATCGACCTCCCGCCGGACGAGGCGCAGGAGTTGCTCGAGTCGACCGGCCAGACCGAGCCGGGCCTCAACCGGCTGATCCGGATCGGCTTCGACACGCTGGGCCTGCAGACCTACCTGACCGCCGGCCCGAAGGAGGCCCGCGCCTGGGTCATCCCCCGGGGCGCGACCGCCCCGGAAGCGGCCGGGGTTATCCACAGCGACTTCCAGCGCGGTTTCATCAAGGCCGAGATCGTCAGCTTCGACGACCTGACCGCGGCGGGCTCGATGGCCGCAGCCAAGGCGGCCGGCAAGGTTCGCATGGAGGGCAAGGACTACATCATGAAGGACGGCGACGTCGTCGAATTCAGATTCAACGTGTAGTGGCCTTCCGCGTCAACGTCTCAGCTCAAGCGGTGGCGGACTATGACTGGCTGCGCCGGTGGTGGTTTTGACATCCGATATCGACGACATGGCCAAGCTGTGCGGGCCGCGGGTGCGGATCATCGGACTGTAGGCGGCTTCTCTGGCGATGCCGGAGGTAGGCCACGGCTCAGCTTTTGCGACCGGGCACCAGCCCGTCCAAATCGAGCTTGATCGCGAACGGCGTTGTGGTGCGCATCATGAAGACGAGCGCTCCATCGATCAGTTCGGTGTGGCGCGGTGCTTCGGCGAGCTTGTCGAGGTCTTCGGAGTACCAGCCCTCCGGGCGAGGCGGCCGCATCCACTCGGGCACCGCAGTCATGGCGTCACCGTAGCATTGGGTAGCGGCGGCTCTGACCTGCTGCGCATCGGTGCCGGCGAGACCCTCGTCTCGGGTTCGCCTAAGTCGCCGGGTCGGCATCCGACGTCGGCCTACGGTGGTTTGCAGGGTCGGCGGGCGGTGCGGCGGCCAATACGGGGACGGGTTGCGATGGAGCTCGACAGGGGCAAACTGGGCCAGGTGTTCATGGTGGCCGCCGGTGTGGTGGCGCTGTTGACCATTGGGCGGTTCCCGGCCGGGTGGGTGGTGTACTCGGAAAGCGGCGGCGAGCGCGTCGTCGAGGGCAGCGGCGTCGACTGGGTGGGCGTGTTGCTCGCCTGCTCGACGATCGCGGCCGGAGTGTTCGCGCTGGTCGCTCTGATGCACTACCGGCGGCGGCGGTGGGTGGCCTGCCGGATGGCGTTGGTGCTTTCGATTGTTTTCGGCCTGACCGCGCTTCTTCCGGCGGCCTTCTCGTTGGCCGCATTCATCGCGGTGAAACCGACGATGCGCGATTCCCGAGTGCCGTAGAAGTGCGCGCCCCGATCCGCATGGCGAGGGCGGACCGGGGCGCTGCTGGTGGGGGGTCAGGCTGGTGGGGTCAGGACAGGGTGATGGCGTCCAGCTCGGCGGAACCGGTCTGGGCGGTGAGGCCGGGCGCGCCCTTGGCCAGGCGGATCATGTTCCAGCCGGCGTTCAGGGTCACCGAGGTGGTCACCGATGAGCCGAACACACCCCACGCGGTGGTGGGCGGGAAGGTCACGGTCGACCAGGCGCTTCCGTTGAAGGCCAGGCCTTGTGTCGCGTTCGCGCCGGTGGCGTTCGCATAGCCGATGTTCAGGGTGTACGCCCGGGCGGTCGGCACATTGACCAGGAAGTCCACGAAGGACTGGCTGCGCATGTCGGTGGCGCCGTCGATCTGGCCCACGTAGCCGCCGTTCGAGGCGGTGGTCGACGAGAACCGGTTGGCGTTGACGACCGTGGCGTTCTCCGCCTCATAGCGCTGCTGCCAGGTGGCGGCGCCGCTCGCCGGGGTGATGAGCAGCTGGTAGGCCGCTAAGGCGTCCATCGAGTTCACCGGCACCGAGATCGCGCCACCGCTGACGGTGTAGCTCGTCGAGGAGACCGTGGTCGGGGCGGTCTGGTTGACGTACCGGCCGGTCGTGTTGCTGCGCAGCAGCGTCACGTTCACCGACGAGCCGAGCGCGCCCAGCCCGGTGACGCGGACCGTGTTGTTGCCGCTGTCGCCGCCGAACACGACGTTGACGAACTTGCGCGTCGGGTCGTAGGCGGCCACCCCTTCAAGCCAGGAGCCGGGCACGGTCTGCACGATGTTGCCGGCCATGTCGCCGTACCACTTGTAGGGCCAGTAGGAAGCGGTCGGCGAGTTGTTGTAGAGCAGACCGTCCATCGTGCCGGCCTCGTACCAGTACGCCCGCTCGGCGCTGCGGACGCCGTGCCGCTCGAAGACCGCCATGTAGTGCACGGCGACGCTGGGGATGTCGATCTGGCCGATCGCGATGTACTCGTTGATCGAGATGGGCCGGGGCGAGATGCCGAGCGACGTCTCGATCGCCCGGTAGTCGGCGATGTGCGCCGCGACGTTGAGGTAGGCGTCGGGGTCGAGCTCGTGCCACACGATGACATTGGGCAGCGTGTTCGTGTTCTTGGCGTTGGTCAGGAACGCCGTCATCCAGTCGTGGTTGTAGATCGAGTAACTCGGGCCGACGATCGGGGTGACCGTGTCCAGCGACCGGATCACGTTGAAGGTGCGGGTCCAGCCGGCGTTGAACGCCCCGGCCGAGGCCGTGTTCCAGGTCCAGTCCGGCTCGTTCCACAGCTCGTAGCCGTCGACGTTGGTGGTGCCCGTCGCGGCGAGCCGGGCGTTCACCATGGTGCGGACCTTCGACTCCCAGTCCGCCCAGCTCACCCACTTGTACGGGAAGTTCGGGTAGATGTCGGGCAGGCGGTAGAACTGCTGAGCGCCGGCGCTGATCGCCTTCGCGCCCACCTGCAGGCCGTCGCAGCAGGGCACGGTCGCGCCGTTGCCGAGCTGCTGGCCACCGGGCGGCGGCTGGGTCAGGTGGTTCAGCCGCAACGGATACAGCTGGCTCAGCGGCGGCTTGGTGCCGGTGTCGATGGCGTAGAGACCGCCGGAGGCCACGTGCGTCACGGGCCGGACGACGGTGTCGACGTTGACGGTCAGGGTGTTGCCTGCGGCCTCCGCGGCGCCGGGGAGCACGGCGACGAGGAGCGCGAGGGAGGACAGGGTCGCGGCGGCGGCGACGATTCTTCTTTGGGTCAGCACGGCGGCACCTCGGGGTAGGGGACGGCGGTGGATCGCCCTCGCGTCTTCCGGCGGCTGGGGAGGACCGATTAGGAAAACGTTTGCCCAGAGGCTAGAAGCGGCATCTAGCGCTGTCAATACAAAGCGTCGGAAGCTGTTGGGAAACCGTGCGCCACCTCCGAAAAGCGATCTCGGCGCTCGTCGGATCGAGCCGACGCAGGGCGCCGCAGCCGACGGGCCGGCCGGTGGGGTCGACCGCGACCAGGAACACGTCGATGTCGCCGACGCCGGGCGGCGGCCCGGGCCCACGATCAGTCGAGCCGTAGCGCTCGTCGAGTTCGGGGCGCTGCGGGGCTCACAGCGCGCCGCCGTCCGGGTCGTCCCACGGTCGGACCTCGATGGTCCAGGTCATCGTTCCCCTACACGGGTTCAGGCCAGGCTTGCGGCCACGCGCTCGAGATTGTCGTACGAACCCTGCATGCCGCTCTCCATGCCCGAGTTGATGTGCATGTCGCGGCCGGCCTGGTCCTTGTGCTCGACGAGCGCCTCCAGGAACGTCCGCCCGTCCTTCTCGGTAAGCGTGACGGTGACCAGGGCGGCGTTCCCGTCCGGGTCGGGGATGCCCTCGAACGCCTCGGTGTTGACCAGGCGCTCGGGTGCGGCGATCTCCCGGTACTCCCCGTGGAAGGCCACCTCGAAGCCCGGGCTCGCGACCATCACGTACCGCCAGTGGCCGCCGACCCGCAGGTCGACCTCGACGCTTGCCACCTCGCCGCGCTCGCCGGCCCACCAGCGCTTGATCAGCTCGGGCTCGGTGTAGGCCCGCCACACCAGGTGCCGCGGTGCGTCGAACTCGCGGGTGATCAGGATCTGGTTGTCGGCCGGGAGGGTCACCTTGGCCGTGCCGCTACTCGTCATCTTCTTCCTCCTTGAGATCTGCCAGAACGGTGTCCAGAGCGTCGAACCGCGCGGCCCACATCTGCTCGTATTTGCGCAGCCAATCGTGAATGGACCGCAATGGTTCGGGGTTCAGTCGATACATTCGCTGCCGCCCCTCGTCGCGAACCTGCACCAGCTCGACCTCGCGCAGCACCCGCAGATGCTTGGAGACCTGCGGCTGGGCCAGGCCGAGCAGCTCGACCAGGTCATTGACCGGCCTCTCACCCTGGGCGAGCAAATCGAGAATCTGCCGTCGCCGGGGCTCGGCCACCGCATTGAATGCGTCCGTCGTCGTCGCCGCTCGTGCCATGCAGAAATCATATACCCATAAAGGAATGTGTCAACCACAAATCAACACCCAACCGGTTTTGTACGGGGGTCCGGCCGTCCACCGCTATCGCATCGAGGGCCGCGGCCGCTTCGACGGTTCGTGATCGTCGAGCACGGATCCGACCAGTCACGGGGGTCGCTCGTGTCAAGGGCGGGCCGGGTAGGCGGTGGATGAAGCCGAGAACGGGCAACCTCGGGTAGTTGATTGCTCGCGCCCGGAGCGGCCCTACTTGGTGGCGAAGCCGGCCAGGATGACGTCGATCGCGCGGTCGAGCACCGGCGCGGGGACCGGCGTCGCAGCGGTGGTCTGCGCCAAGCCGCGGATCAACAGGTAGAGCTCCTCGACGCCGGCATCCGCCCGGACGGTGCCCGCCGCCTGGGCGCGCCGCAGCGCGGCGTCGACGGCTGCCTTCACTTCGCTCGCCACGGCGACGACGGCCGGGGGTGCATCGCCCAGCATTGAGGCAAGCGTGAGCTTGCTGGCGCCTCGAGCGATCATCTCGTGGACCAGCGTGGACAACGCCGCCGACGGCTCGGGTGCGGTAGCCGCAGCCCGGGTGTGGTCGAGCAGGCTGGTGAAATGTCGCACCAGCGTGGCCTCGATGAGTGCCTCCTTGGTCGGGAAGTGCCGGAACACGGTGGCGATGCCGACACCGGCCAATCGCGCCACTTCCTCGGTGGAGCCGGCCTCACCGCGCAACCCGAAGACGCGGTCGGCCGCGGCAAGGATGCGCTCACGGTTCTCCTGGGCATCCTGGCGCATGCGAGCACGGTAACCGAAGTCGAGACTTCGTTACGCTAACCGGAGTCCGAACTTCGCTAGGAGGCAATGACGTGCGTACGCCGGAGGAAACCGTCCATGCCGTGGCCGCCGGCGTCTGCCGGCTCGCGGCTGTCCGTTCACGCTGCCCTGCATCTTCGTGGTCCGGGTGCGGGACGGCGAGATCGTCGAGTCCCGTGACTATGTCGACCACGTCGCCGGTGCCCGCGCCTTCGGCCGCCTACCCACTCTGGTCGCCGCGTTGACCATGACCGACGCCGCGCCCTGATCTGCTGTGGAATCAACCGGTGGTCGCATTCTCGGCCAGGCCCATTGGCGGCCCGCGGGGCAACGCCCGGCATCTGATTGATGGCTTGGTAGTCGGCCGGGACCGCTGGGGCTGATCTGCGCCCCGCCCGGAAGCGGCATCACGCGCGTCGATGGACGGCTCGCCGGATAGATGGCGGATGCTTGTATCCGGGGCGGCGCGCTGCACAATACAATGGTGCAAAACCAGACAATTAGTGACTCTTTGCAGCAGCTGCTCGAAATGCCACGAAAGTCCTGGTGGGCCCGACTGCCGTTCGGTCTACGGATGGTCGCTTGCGCCAGTGCGTTGCTTATCGTCGTCGGCGGGGGCGCCGCCGTGGTCGCCACGCTGACAAAAGAGCCCAAGGCGGGGCCTCGAATCGACACCGCGATCGGCGACGGGGTCAAGGTCGCCCCGCCCGCCGGCAAACAGCGGCCGCCCGGGATGCTGCCCGCGCTGCCGAACGAGCGGACCGGGCCGGCCGGTGTGGGCGGCCCGCGCACGACGCACGAGGGCGATCGGCTCGACACCCGCAACCCGCGCCTGGACGTACCTCTCGGCGTCGCCGCCGCGCCGTTCGGCCCGGACAGCATCGCGGCGAAGCCCGGCAACGCCACGACCACCTCCGACGCCGGCACGGTCGGCGTCGGCATCGACGGTGCTCCGGTCGGTGGCATGGTCGGCGTGGACGGCAGCACGGTCGAGACCAACGGCGGCACCGCCGCACCCGACGACAGCACCGTGGGCGTCGACGGCAGCACGGTGGCGGTCGACGACACCACGTCGCACACCACCGGCACCGCGGCCCGGCCCAACGACACGGTGGCCCTGCCCAACGGCCCGGTGCTCGTGCCCAACCACACCGCGGTCGAGCCCAACCGGACCGGCACCAAGCCCGCCGGCAGCGTGGCCAAGCCCAGCGGGGTCATCGCTGCGCCCAACGGGAACGGGGTCCGGCCGGACGGCACCTCGGCCCGGCCCAACAGCTCCGCGGCCAAGCCCGACGCGGCCACCACTGACTGGACGGTGTCCTGGCCCGACAAGCCCGCGGTCCGACCGCACACCGTCCAGGTGCCGGCCGTGGTGCGCCCGCGCCCGGTTGCCCGGCCGGCCCGGACCACCCGCACCGATCTGCGCACCCAGGAGATCCCGTTCCAGACGCGGACGGTTCGCGACCCGGGGCTGCCGCGCGGCACCAAGGTCGTTCAGGCGGCCGGCTCACCGGGCCTGAAGACCCTGCATTACGTGGTGACGTACGTCGACGGGCGACTCGTTCACCGCCAGCTGGTGGACACCACCGTCACCCGGCAGCCGCGGCAGCGGGTGATCGCGCTCGGCACGGCCCGGCCGGTCGTCGTTGGTGACCGGGATGATTTCCGCGGCACTGACGGCAACGACGATGCCGATGACCGGGAATGCGGTCCGTTCCAGAGCTTCTGTATGCCGTTCAGCGGGTCGACGACTTGGGACCTCCCGTTCGGCCGCACGACGGAATGGGACAGCCCGTTCCGCCGGTCGAGTTGGGAGAGCCCGTTCCGCCGCTCGAGCTGGGATGGCCCGTTCGGCCGGTCGGTGGTCTGGGACGGCCCGCGCGGCCGGTCGGCGGCGCCGGACGGTCGGCACGCGACGTTCAGCGAGGATGACGCCGAGTTCGTGGACGACGAGTCGGACGACGAGCGGCGCCTGCTCCGATTCGGCGGCTCACTCCTCCGGCTGGAGAGCGAGGGCGAGGCCGGCTTCGACATCGAACAGAGCAGCGACGGCAACGCCGACTTCCCCAGCGGCGCCCGCTTCCCCAGCGGCGCCCGCTTCCCCAGCGGCGCCCACTTCCCCAGCGGCGCCGACGACGAAAACGACGGCGGCTTCAAAAGCGACGGCGGCTTCGAAAGCTGCGGCGACTTCGCGGAGCCGGGCGCCTGCTGACCGAAACGCGGAGTGGGAAACCGGCGGCACGTTCGGGCGGATCCGGCCAGACTGCCGGGATGGACGATTTCGACGCGCTGCTCGCGGAGGCCGCCGCGGTGCCCCTGGCCGGCTGGGACTTCTCCTGGTTCGCCGGGCGGGCCACCGAGCAGCGCCCGTCCTGGGGCTATGCCGACCGGGCAGCCGACCGGATGACCCGGGCGCGGGCCGCCCTCGACGTGCAGACCGGCGGGGGTGAGGTCACCGCGTACGCCGCCTCGAAGGCCGGCCCGCAGCGGCCGTCGCTGCTCGTCGCCACCGAGGCCTGGCGGCCGAACGTGCCGGTCGCGGCCCGCACCCTCGGGCCGTTCGGTGGCCGGGTGGTGGCGGCCGAGGAGTTCCCGTTCGCCGTCGGCATCTTCGACCTGGTGACCAGCCGGCACCCGGTGCAGACCCGGTGGCACGAGATCGCGCGGGTGCTGCGGCCGGGTGGCAGGTTCCTGTCCCAGCAGATCGGTGCCGGCACCAACCGTGAGCTCTCCGAGGCGATGCTCGGCCCGCTGCCGCCCCCGGATCGGGGTCACCCCGAGCAGATCACGGCGTCCGCCGAGGCGGCCGGTCTCGAGGTGCTCGAGGTACGCGCGGAGACCCTGCGCGCCGAGTTCTACGACGTCGCAGCGGTCGCCCACTTCCTCCGCAAGGTGATCTGGACGGTGCCGGATTTCACCATAGAGAAGTACCGG
>DASWMR010000747.1:0-6922 GCA_036399635.1 Actinoplanes sp.
GATCTGCTACTTCCTGGTGCCCGTCTGGTGGCTCCTGGTGGCGAGCACCAAGAACGCCGAGGGCCTGTTCTCGGGCAGCGGTGCGCTGTGGTTCAACGGCTTCCACTTCTTCGACAACCTGCACGACCTCTTCACCTTCAACAACGGCGAGTTCCTTCGCTGGCTCGGCAACTCGGCGCTGTACGCGTTCACCGGCGGCATCGGCTGCACGGTTGTGTCGGTGCTGGCCGGCTACGGCTTCGCGAAGTTCAAGTTCCGCGGCCGCAACTTGATTTTCGCCGCGGTGCTCGGCTCGGTCGTTGTGCCGCTCACCGCGCTGGTCATCCCGACCTTCGTGATGATGAGCAACGCCGGGCTCACCGACACGATCTGGGCGGTCATCCTGCCCTCGCTGCTGAGCCCGTTCGCGGTCTACCTGATGCGGGTCTACGCCGGCGCGTCCATCCCGGACGAGCTGCTCGACGCGGCGCGCATCGACGGCGCCGGCGAGATGCGCACCTTCGTCCAGGTGGCGCTGCCGCTCATGCGGCCCGGCGTGATCACCGTGCTGCTGCTGTCGGTCGTCGGTACCTGGAACAACTTCTTCCTGCCGCTGGTCATGCTGTCCAGCTCGAAGCTTTACCCGCTCACCGTCGGCATCAGCCTATGGTCGACGCTGGCCAGCGCCAACAACGGTGGCGGACAGTCGCTGTGGAGCCTGATCATCGTTGGCTCGCTGGTGTCCATCGTGCCGCTCATCATCGCCTTCCTCACCCTGCAGAAGTACTGGCGGGGCGGGCTGGCGGTCGGTTCCCTCAAGTGACCTCCTCGAACCCTGGGAGACCTGTGCTTTCCGCTTCCTTCAGCCTCGACCCGGCGTTCACGATCGCGCCGGTCTCCCGCCGCACCTTCGGTTCCTTCGTCGAGCACATGGGCCGCTGTGTCTACACCGGGATCTACGAGCCCGGGCACGCCACCGCGGACGCCGACGGCTTCCGCGAGGACGTGCTGGCGCTCACCCGGGAGCTCGGGGTCTCGCTGGTGCGTTACCCGGGCGGCAACTTCGTCTCCGGTTACCGCTGGGAGGACGGCATCGGGCCGGTCGCGGACCGGCCGGTCCGGCGCGACCTCGCCTGGCACAGCCTGGAGACCAACGAGGTGGGCATCGACGAGTTCATGCGGTGGGCGGGCAAGGCCGGGGTCGAGGTCATGTACGCCCTCAATCTCGGCACCCGCGGGGTGGCCGAGGCGCTGGACGTCCACGAGTACCTGAACCACCCCGACCGGACCAGGCTGGCCGAGCTGCGCCGGGACAACGGCTCGCCCAAGCCGTACGGGGTGCAGATGTTCTGCCTCGGCAACGAGCTGGACGGGCCGTGGCAGACCGGCCACAAGACCGCCCGGGAGTACGGCCGGCTCGCCGCCGAGACCGCCCGGGCGCTGCGCTCCGCCGAGTCGGGCCTCGAGTTGGTCGCCTGTGGCAGCTCCAGCTCCGCCATGCCCACCTTCGCGGCGTGGGAGTCGGAGGTCCTCGAGCTGACCTACGACGTGGTCGACTACATCTCCGCGCACGCCTACTACTGGCCGACCGACGGCGACCTCGGCAGCTTCCTGGCGTCCGCGGTCGACATGGACCACTTCGTCAACAGCGTGGTGGCCACCGCGGACAGCGTCGGCGCGAAGCTGAAGAGCAGCAAGCGCCTGAAGATCTCGTTCGACGAGTGGAACGTCTGGTACCAGCGGGTCTTCGAGGAGAGCCGAGACAGCGAGCCGGCCGCCGAGTGGTCGGTGGCGCCGCGGGTCATCGAGGACTGCTACAACGTGGCCGACGCGGTGGTGGTCGGCAACCTGCTGATCTCGCTGCTCCGGCACTCCGACCGGGTGACGGTGGCCTGCCAGGCGCAGCTGGTCAACGTGATCGCCCCGATCCGCTCGGAGGCCGAGGGCCCGGCGTGGCGGCAGACCATCTTCCACCCGTTCGCGATCACCTCACGGCTGGCCCGCGGCAACGTGCTGCGGGTCGAGGTGCGCGCGCCGTCGTACGACACCGCGAAGTTCGGCGCGGTGCCGGTGCTGGACGCGGTGGCCACCCACGATGAGGAGTCCGGCGAGGTCACCGTCTTCGTGGTGAACCGCCACCTCACCGAGAGCGTCGATCTCGCGGTGCCGGTCGGCGCGTTCGGCGACGGCCTGCGCGTGCTGGAGTCCTGGCGGATCGCCGACGAGGACCTGACCGCGGCCAACACCGTGGACGACCAGGACCGGGTGGTCCCGACCGCCGCGGACGACGCCAAGGTCGGCGACGGCGAGCTGCGCGCGACGCTGCCCCCGGTCTCCTGGACGGCGATCCGACTGGGCGTCTGAGCGGACCCGGCTCCCACTGGGCCGTCCCCGGGTGGGAGCTGGGGTCTTCGGTCGAGGGATTCGCATATGTCACCGCAGCGATGGCCGTGCTCCCGGCCGGCGGGCATACTCGTTACCTTCGGGTAGGGTGCGCCGGCAAGCCGGCCGGCTCGGGAGGAGCGCCATGCGGGTCTACGCCACGCCACAGTTCTGGTGGCGGGTCGCCATCGTGTTCAGCGGCTTCACCGGGTTGCTGATCGGCGAGAACCGCGTCGCGTACTACACCACCCAGACCAACCTCATCACCCTGGGCTACTTCACCTGCGCGCTCTACTGGATGGTGCACCGCAAGACCACCGACGCGGCGGCGCCCCGGCTGCGCGGTGCGATCACGCTCTGGATCCTGATCACCGGCCTGATCTCGCACTTCCTGCTGATGGGCGGCGAGAACCCGCTGCCCGGTCTGGCCGACCCCGACCCGCGTACGGCGCTGACCAACTGGACGCTCTTCCTGGTGCACTACGTCGTCCCGACGCTGGTCGTCGTCGACTGGGTGGCGTTCGGCCCGCACCGCGTGGTGCCCTGGCGCAACCTTGGGTTGTGGATCCTCTTCCCGCTCGGCTACGGCCTGGCGATGGAGATCCGGGCCGCGCTGTTCCCGGTCGTGTCGGACCGCTACCCGTACTTCTTCCTCAACCCCACCGAGCGCGGTTTTCCCTGGGTCGCCCAGCAGTTTCTGCAGCTGGCCGTCATCTTCACCATCCTGGCCGTCATCCTGCTCGCCCTGGACAGGCTGATGGGCCGGCGCGGCCACCGCGCCGCACCCGACGACACGGAGCCCGCCGCGGCGCCGGCGCCGGTCACCGCCGGGCCACGTGCCCGCAATCTGTCGTAAGTTCCGCCGATACGGGATGACCCGTTCGATATGGCCTTGCATAGATCAATCACAGGGCAATCCCAGATTTCGATGTTGAGCTCTCTCCACCGAGTCCCCCAACCGGTGATCCCCGAACCACAGGAGGAGACAGCTCATGGCACGACTATCGGACCAGGACAACGCCGCCCAGGACAACGCCGCGTACGTGCGTGAGGTGCACGACAAGGGCCTGGCGTTCGACCTCGGCACGATCAGCCGCCGACGGATGCTCGCCTTCCTCGGCGGCGCCGGGGTGGTGGCACTGGCCGGCGGCTCGCTGCTCGGCGGCGCCTCGACCGCGCAGGCCGCGGCCTGCCTCGAGGAGGTCGAATCGGAGACGGCCGGGCCGTTCCCCGCGGACGGCTCCAACGGCCCCGACGTGCGCGTGCAGGACGGCGTCGTGCGTTCCGACATCCGCTCCTCGTTCGGCGACTCGACCGGGGTGGCCGAGGGCGTACCCCTGGAATTCAGCCTGGTCGTGCAGGACCTGGAATGCTCGCCGCTGGCGGGTGCGGCGGTCTATGCCTGGCACTGCGACCGGGCCGGCCTGTACTCGCTCTACTCGACCGGCGCGACTGAGGAGAACTACCTGCGCGGCATCCAGGTCGCCGACGAGACCGGCAAGGTGACCTTCACCAGCATCTTCCCGGCCTGCTACGCCGGACGGTGGCCGCACGTCCACTTCGAGGTCTACACCTCGCTCGAGGATGCCACCAGCGGCGCCGGGCCGATCCGCAAGACCTCACAGATCGCCTTCCCCGAGGAGGTCGCCGACGAGGTGTACGCGACTGCCGAAGGCTACGAGGCGAGCGTCACCAACATGGGCAACATCTCGCTCGCCACCGACATGGTCTTCGCCGACGACCTGGCGGCCCGCGAGATGGCCACGGTCACCGGCGACGTCACCAGCGGGTTCGTGGCCACGCTGACGATCTCGGTGGACCCGGCCGGCGAGGAGACCGGTGGCGGCGGAGCGGGCGGCACACCGCCGAGCGGGCCGCCGCCGAGTGGCGTCCCGTCAGCTCCGGCCCCGACCGCCAGCACCTCGGCGCCGGCGCCCAGCACCAGCCCGTCGGATCCCAGCACCAGCCCGTCGGCCTGACGGGCATCGACACACGCTGATTCGGGCGGTCGATGAGGTAGACCCATCAAGAATCCAGGGGTCCACTCCGTACGGGTTCCAGCCCCTGGATTCTTGATGTAGCCAGATCGGCGCTCAGGTGTCGAGGTCGTCGATGCGTTCCAGCAATGACGCCGAGCCGGCGGGGGCGCCCGGCACGTTCGGCTCTAACAGCGCCGTGTACGCCGGCCACGGCAGGCGGTCGACGCGGTCGGCGTTGCCCTCCTCGGCGATCGCGCGGTAGGCGAGCGAGGCCGCCCGCAGCGCGGCCAGCACCGCGGTGAGCGGATGCAGGACCAGGCGGACCCCCAGAGCCGCGAGGTCGGCGTCGGTCAGGCGCCGATCCGCGCTCTCCGGCTGGGTCACCACCAGCGGTACGCCGGGGAACGCCGCGTGGATCCGGCCGAGGTGTTCCGGGTCGTCGACTCCCACCGGGTGCACCGCGTCGGCGCCGGCCTCCGCGTACGCGCGGCAGCGCTCCATCGTCTCGGCGAGCCCGTTCCCGCGGACCCGGGCGACCACCGCGAGTTGCGGCACC
The DNA here is from genome assembly GCA_036399635.1 of Actinoplanes sp. Taxonomy (GTDB): domain Bacteria; phylum Actinomycetota; class Actinomycetes; order Mycobacteriales; family Micromonosporaceae; genus Actinoplanes. The sequence continues at coordinate 4,897 of DASWMR010000747.1, forward strand.
TGCGAAGCCAGCGCGGTGATCCGCAGCACGGCCGGCCCGGGGTGGTCGTCGTCGTCGAGCAGCAGGCCGCCGATCCCGGACCGTTCGTAGGCAAGGGCGGTCCACACCGCGTCGGCCGGGCGGTCGTAGCCGAGGTCGGCGTCCGCCAGTATCGGCACGCTGCCGAGCGCCGGTGCCAGCCCGGCCGCCCGGTCGGCGATCTGGGTCGCCGGCGTGAACGTGAGGTCGGGGCGGCCCAGCATGGTGGTGCTGATCGCCGCGCCGGACAGCAGCACCGCGCGATGCCCGGCGCGGACCGCGAGCACGGCACTGACCGGGTCGTAGACGCCCGGGACGTGCGTGACGATATCGGCGGCGAGAATCGCCCGCAGGGCACTGCCGCCCGAGTCCGGTCGATCGGTCATTCGCAGATCATGCCGGGTCCGGAGGCAACGCGCGATTCGGCCGGGTGGTCAAGATCCGCAGTCGACCGGCGGCGGATCACGCCGGCGAGACTCAGTGTTAATGTCATTCTTCTTCGCGGACGAGGGGATTCCGGTGACCGACGGCAGCATGCGGGTGGCCCGACTGCACGGGCCGGGCGACGTCCGGCTGCACACCGAGGAGCGGCCCGGCCCCGCGGCCGCCGGCTCTTCGCTGGTCCAGGTGACCTCGGTCGGGGTGTGCGGCTCCGACCTGCACTGGTTCAGCGAGGGCGCGATCGGCGACGCGGTACTCGCCCGGCCACTGGTGCTCGGCCACGAGATGGCCGGCGTGGTGCGCGGTGGGCCGGCCGACGGCACCCGGGTCGCCATCGATCCGGCCATCCCGTGCGGCCGGTGTGAGATCTGCCTGGCCGGGCACGGCAACCTCTGCCCGGAGGTGGTGTTCGCCGGGCACGGCGGGTGCGACGGCGGTCTGCGTGAGTTCCTCACCTGGCCGAGCCACCGCCTGCACGCCCTGCCGGACGCCCTCTCCGACGACGACGGCGCGATGCTCGAACCGCTCGGCGTCGCGCTGCACGCGCTCGACCTCGCTCACCTGCGGATGGCCGCCACCGTGGCGGTGGTCGGCTGCGGCCCGATCGGGCTGCTCCTCATCCAGCTGGCGCGCGCGGCAGGCGCAACCCGGGTGCTGGCCGTCGAGCCGCTGCCGCACCGGGTCGCGGTCGCGGCCAAGCTCGGCGCGGAACCGGTCGGGGAAGGCGACGAGGCGGTCGCCGACGTGGTCTTCGAGGTCAACGGGGCGGACGCGTCAGTCGACACCGCGCTGCGGCTGGCCAAGCCCGGCGCCCGGGTCGTGCTGGTCGGCATCCCGGACGGCGACCGCACCTCGTTCAGTGCGGCGCTGGCCCGCCGCAAGGGGCTCACCCTGGTGCTGGCACGGCGGATGGGCGAGGTCTATCCGCGGGCGATCGACCTGGCCGTACGGGGTGTGGTCGATCTGGCGGCGGTGGTGTCCGACGTCTTCCCGCTGACCGAAGTGGACGCTGCGTTGTCCAGCGCCGCGGCGCGTACCGGCCTGAAGGTTCTCATCCACCCGTAGCGTTCCGCAGGGTGCGCTTCAGGCATCGACGTTTCAGCATATGTGGGAATCTTCGCGTCCGTGTCTTCCCGGAGGGAAGCCCCATGCGCCGACGCCGTCCCCTGCTGAATGCCCTGCTCACGACCGTTCTGGTGGCCTCGGCGGTGCTGGCACTGGCGGCCGCCTCGCCCGCTTCGGCCGCCGCCGCGACGAACACCGACTACTGCGGTGGCGAGTGCTCCGACATTCTGCCGCCCGGCGAGAACGGCGACGCCGACCTACTCCGGATCCTCGCCTCGCAGGCGCTGAGCATCAAACCGCCGCACTCCAGCGACCAGCTCGCGCCGTACGCGAACCTGACCTACGACTACACCGGCCTGACCGGCGCTGAGATCAACACCTTCTTCAACAACGGCGCGTACGGGGACCGGCAGCCGATGTGGACAGTACGACGTCGGGCCAAGTACGGCACCGCCGTGGGTGACCAGGTGTGGCAGCAGTTCCGCTCGCAGAACGACCCGGA
>DASWMR010000748.1:0-3226 GCA_036399635.1 Actinoplanes sp.
GTCCGAAAACCGCGAGCCAAGGGGCGCCCGACGCGGGCAGTATCGGTGGCATGGAGTTGGACTTCGAGCGGTGCTACCGGGCCGTCGACAGCCGTGACCAGCGGTTCGACGGCTGGTTCTACACCGCGGTGCGGAGCACCGGCATCTACTGCCGGCCGTCCTGCCCGGCGTTGACACCCAAGCGCGAGAACGTCGCGTTCCACCCCAGCGCCGCGGCCGCTCAGCGGGCCGGCTTCCGCGCCTGCAAGCGCTGCCGCCCGGACGCCGCACCCGGGTCACCCGAGTGGGACGTCCGCGCCGATCTCGTCGGCCGGGCGATGCAGTTGATCGGCGACGGCGTGGTCGACCGGGAAGGCGTACCGGGGCTGGCGGGTCGTCTCGGCTACACCGAGCGGCATCTCAACCGGATGCTCACCGCGGAGCTCGGCGCCGGGCCCCTCGCCCTGGCCCGGGCGCAACGCGCACAGACCGCCCGGATCCTCATCGAGACGACCGACCTCGGCCTCGCCGAGATCGCCTTCGCGGCGGGTTTCGGCAGCGTGCGGCAGTTCAACGACACGATCCTCCAGGTGTACGCCCAGGCGCCCGGCCGGTTGCGCGAGCGGCGCCCGACCTCGCGGACCGAGGCCGGCGTGATCAACCTGAGGCTGGCGCACCGGGCGCCGCTGCACATCACGGCACTGCTCGACTTCCTCGGGATGCGGGCGCTGCCCGGTGTGGAGGAGCGCGACGGGAACACGTACCGCCGGGGTCTGACCTTGCCGCACGGAAGCGCGACGGTCGCGCTGAGCCCGGCCGGCCGCTGGGTCTCGGCAACCCTGCGGCTGACCGATGTGCGCGACCTGGCGCCCGCGGTGGCCCGGTGCCGGCGGCTGATGGATCTGGACGCCGATCCGGACGCGGTCGACACGACGCTGGGCGCTGAGCCGGCGCTGAGCGCGATGGTTGCGGCGGAGCCGGGTGTACGCGTACCGCGCGCGGCGGACGGTTTCGAGATGGCTGTGCGGGCGGTCGTCGGGCAGCAGGTGAGCGTGGCCGGCGCACGCACGACGCTGACCCGGATGATCCGCGCAGCCGGACCCTCGGTGTCCCCGTTGGAGCTGGCCGGCTTTCCGACCGCGGACGTGGTGGCCGAACTGCCGGACCGCGCGTTCGGGATGCCGGTGGCCCGGCGTGAGACGATCCGCCGGCTGGCCGAGGCGGTCGCGGCCGGAAAGATCGACCTCGAGCCGGGTGCCGACCGGTCGGAGGCTGTCGCCCGGTTGCTGGAGGTGCCGGGGATCGGGTCGTGGACCGCCGGCTATGTGGCGATGCGCGCGATCGGCGACCCGGACGTGTTCCTGCCGACCGACCTGGCCGTCCGGCGGGGGGCGGCGGCGCTGGGATTGCCAGACTCCGCGAAGGCGCTCGCGGTGCACGCGCAACGGTGGCGACCATGGCGCTCGTATGCGTTGGTCCGGTTGTGGCGGGCGGCCTGATTCCGTTGCCAGCTCTCGGTTTCGTGGGGTCATCCACCGTGTATACCGGCTGCCGGCCGGGGTCATCGGGTTATCCACAAACCGCCTCGCGGCCGCATCGCCGGCTTATCCACAGCCAACAGAAATTTTTCCCGCAGCCGTCCGAGGGGCGGCCAGGCTTGCCCACGGACCCAGGAGGACGACATGTTGAAACACCAGACGATGGACACCCCGGTCGGCCCGCTCACCATCGTGGTGAGCTCGGCGGGCGCGGTGCGCGCTGCCGGGTTCACTGACGAGGTCGGCGAGCTGCTTTGCCTGATCCATCCCGCGCTCCTCGAGGAGGCGGAGCCAGCCGACGACATCGGGCCGGTGACCGGGCAGGTGCGGTCCTATTTCGACGGTGACCGCGGCGCGCTCGGCGCGGTGCCGGTCGAGCAGTGGGCCGGCGGCGAGTTCATGCGGCACGCGTGGCAGGTCATGCGCGAGATCAAGCCCGGCTCTCCGGTGACCTACTCGGAATTCGCCCGGCTGTCCGGCCGGCCGGCCGCGATCCGCGCGGCGGCGGCCGCCTGCGCGCGCAACCCGGTGGCCCCGTTCACGCCGTGTCACCGGGTGCTGCGACTGGACGGCTCGCTCGGCGGTTACCGGTGGGGTCTCACCGTGAAACGGTGGCTGCTCGACTACGAGGCCGCCTGATGCCGCCCGGGCTTTTATTCACCGGCCGCGGCCAACACTTCGCCGTAGCATCCTGCTCATGACTGATACGGGAAGGACCGCGCGCGCCGGTCTCCCCGAGCGGCCGTCGTTGGACGGGCTCGAGGAGCGGTGGGCGCGCCGCTGGCAGGAGGAGGGCACGTATGCATTCGACCGCTCGAAGGAGCGCTCGGATGTATACGCGATCGACACCCCGCCGCCGACCGTATCGGGCGAGCTGCACATGGGGCACGTCTTCTCCTATACGCACACCGACACGGTCGCGCGGTTTCAGCGGATGCGCGGCAAGACCGTCTTCTACCCGATGGGGTGGGACGACAACGGCCTGCCCACCGAGCGGCGGGTGCAGAACGTCCATGGTGTCCGGTGCGATCCGTTGCTGCCGTACGACCCGGAGTGGCAGCCGCCGGCGACCCCACCCAAAGAGCCGATCTCGATCTCCCGGCGCAACTTCGTCGAGTTGTGCGGGCGGCTCACGGCCACCGACGAGCAGGCCTTCGAGGCGCTGTGGCGGCGGCTCGGGCTGTCCGTCGACTGGAACCTGACGTACACCACGATCGGCACGCGCGCGCAGGCCGTCTCGCAGCGGGTGTTCCTGCACAACCTGGCGGGCGGCGAGGCGTACCCGTCGGAGGCGCCGACGCTGTGGGATGTCGGCTTCCGGACGGCCGTCGCCCAGGCCGAGCTGGAGGATCGGGAGCGCCCCGGCGCGTACCACAAGCTGCGTTTCCACGGCCCGGACGGGCCGATCGAGGTGGACACCACCCGACCGGAGCTGCTGCCGGCCTGCGTCGCGCTGGTCTTTCACCCCGGCGACGAACGGTATGCGGGGCTGCGCGGGCGGACGGTCCGCACGCCGCTGTTCGACGTCGAGGTGCCTGTCCACGAGCATCCGATGGCCGCCCTCGACAAGGGCACCGGCGTCGCGATGGTCTGCACGTTCGGCGACCTGACCGATGTCATCTGGTGGCGTGACCTCCAGCTCGACACCCGCGTGGTGCTGGGCCGGGACGGGCGGTTCCTGGCCGACCGGCCCGCCGGGGTGGCCGAGG
>DASWMR010000749.1:0-3002 GCA_036399635.1 Actinoplanes sp.
TCGGCCTGCCGGCGGACATTCCGCACTAACGAACGGAAGTATCGTGACCAGCTCGGTGATCGTCAGTGGCGCCCGGACTCCGATGGGCCGGCTGCTCGGCAACCTCAAGGACGTGCCGGCCACGACGCTCGGCGGCAACGCGATCGCGGCCGCACTCGAGCGCGGCGGCGTCCGCCCCGACCAGGTGGAGTACGTGATCATGGGGCAGGTGTTGCAGGCCGGCAGCGGCCAGATCGCCGCCCGGCAGGCCGCGGTCGCGGCCGGCATCCCGATGGCGGTGCCGTCCATCACGATCAACAAGGTCTGCCTCTCGGGCATCAACGCGATCGCGCTCGCCGACCAGCTGATCCGGGCCGGCGAGTTCGACATCGTGGTGGCCGGCGGGATGGAGTCCATGTCTAACGCGCCGCACCTGCTGATGAACCAGCGCCAGGGCACCAAGTTCGGCGACGTGCTGGTGCGCGACCACACCGCCTTCGACGGCCTGATCGACCCGTGGGAGGGCATCTCCATGGGTGAGTCGACCGAGCGCAGCGGCGGACGCCTCGGCATCACCCGCGCCGAGCAGGACGCCTTCGCCGCGCTCAGTCATCGGCGGGCCGCCGCCGCGCAGGCCGAGGGCCGGTTCGCCGAGGAGATCGCACCGGTCCGGGCCGGCCAGCGCAAGGTCGACGCGGTAGTCGAGCTCGACGAGGGCGTGCGGCCGGACGCCACCGCCGAGTCGATGGGCAAGCTGCGGCCGGCCTTCGTCGCCGACGGTACGATCACCGCGGGTACGTCCTCGCCGATCTCCGACGGCGCGGCCGCGGTCGTGGTGATGAGCCGGGCCAAGGCCGAGGAGCTGGGCCTGAGCTGGCTCGCCGAGATCGTCGCGCACGGCAACGTGGCCGGTCCGGACAGCACGCTGCAGTCCCAGCCGGCCAACGCGATCAGGCACGCGCTGGGCAAGGCCGGGCTCGGCGTTGACGATCTCGACCTGATCGAGATGAACGAGGCGTTCGCGCAGGTGGTCATTCAGTCGATGCGGGAGCTCAAGGTGACCGAGGAGATCGTGAACGTGAATGGCGGCGCGATCGCGCTGGGCCACCCGATCGGCATGTCCGGCGCCCGGCTGGTGCTGACCCTGGCGCTGGAGCTGCGCCGCCGCGGCGGCGGAACCGGAGCGGCCGGCCTGTGCGGCGGCGGTGGCCAGGGCGACGCCTTGATCATCAAGGTGCCCGCTAGGTGAGTCGGGTCGACGTCACCGGGCTGGTCACCCGGGCGCGGGGCGGTGATCCGCGATCGGTCGCCCGGCTGATCAGCCTGGTGGAGAACGGCGACCCCGCGCTGGCCGAGGTCGCCGCGGCACTCGCGCCGTACGCCGGGCACAGCCAGGTGGTCGGGCTGACCGGTTCGCCCGGCGTGGGCAAGTCGACGACGACCAACGAGCTGGTCCGGGGCCTACGCGCGGACGGCCACCGGGTCGGGGTGCTCGCCATCGACCCCTCCAGCCCGTTCACCGGCGGTGCCATCCTCGGCGACCGGGTGCGGATGCAGGAGCACACCACCGATCCCGGCGTCTACATCCGGTCGATGTCCAGCCGGGGCCAGCTCGGCGGGCTGGCCGCGGCGACACCCCAGGCGGTACGCGTGCTGGAGGGCGCCGGCTGTGACGTGATCCTGGTCGAGACGGTCGGCGTCGGCCAGGCCGAGGTGGAGATCGCCTCGCTCGCCGACACCACGCTGGTGCTGCTGGCGCCGGGCATGGGCGACGCGATCCAGGCGGTCAAGGCCGGCGTACTCGAGATCGCCGACGTCTTCGTGATCAACAAGGCGGACCGGCCCGGCGCCGACGCCACTTACCGCGACATCCAGGGCATGCTCGGCCTCGGTGAGCGGGCCGCCGGTGACTGGCGGCCGGTGGTGGTGCGGGCCACCGCGGTCAAGGGCGAGGGCATCGACGACGTGCTCACCGCGATCGGCAAGCACCGGGCGTGGCTGGACTCCACCGGCCACCTTCGGGTCCGCCGCGAGCGTCGGGCAGCCGTCGAGGTCGAGGCGATCGCGCTGGGCACGCTGCGAGCGCGGATCGGGTCGCTGCGCGAGGGTACGGCGTTGAGCACGCTCGCGGTCGCGGTGGCCGGTGGCGACCTGGACCCGTACGCGGCAGCCGACGAACTGATCAAGGGCCTCTGAGCCCTAAGGCAGCCCTAAGCCTCGATTTCCGGCGTGCCGAGCCGATTACCCGGACAGCCTCCCGTCGAGCGGCGGGCGGACGAGGGAGTCGGGGTGGCCATGGTGTGGCCCGCAACGCAGCGCCGTCGCGCGGATCCGCTGCTGGTTCTGCTGGTACGCGATGAAGAACAGCGCGCGGACAGTCCGCCGCTGATCCCCGAGTCGCCTTAGCGAACGTTCAGGACTTCCCTCTAGGATGTCGGGCATGGACGCAGCCGACATCGCGGCCGGGCGGGAGCGCTGGCAGCGGCGCTACGACGCGGCACGCAAGCGGGACGCCGACTTCACCACGCTCTCCGGAGCCGGTGTCGACCCGGTCTACGGTCCGCCCGGCTCCGTCGATCATCCAGGGTTCGAACGCATCGGCTGGCCGGGCGAATACCCGTACACCCGGGGTCTCTATCCGACCGGTTATCGCGGACGCACCTGGACCATCCGCCAGTTCGCGGGGTTCGGGAATGCGCAGCAGACCAACGAGCGGTACCAGATGATCCTGGCCGCCGGTGGTGGCGGGTTGAGCGTCGCCTTCGACATGCCCACGCTGATGGGCCGCGACTCGGACGACCCGCAGTCGCTCGGCGAGGTGGGCCACTGCGGGGTGGCGATCGACTCGGCCGCCGACATGGAGGTGCTGTTCGCCGGCATCGACCTGCAGCAGACCACCACCAGCATGACCATCTCCGGCCCCGCCGTGCCGATCTTCGTGATGTACCTGGCCGCCGCCGAGCGGCAGGGCGCCGACATCAGCAAGCTCGACGGCACCCTGCAGACCGACATCTTCAAGGAGT
>DASWMR010000750.1:0-2272 GCA_036399635.1 Actinoplanes sp.
CCGAGTGCCCGCGCGTGGGCGAGCAGCCGCGCGGTCGCGGGCAGACCGGCCCGGGTCAGCGCGATGTCATAACCCATGGCTTCGACGTAGCCGCCGGGCCCGCAGAAGTCGGTCTGCCAGTCGATGCAGATCAGCGCCGTCCTCTCCACCGGAACAGAGCCGTCGTACGGCCAGAGGTAGGGGGTCGCTTTCACCGGTCCGATGCGTGCCGTCATGTGTCGAGTCCTCTCAAGCGGTAGTTGCGCCAGCCGCCGCTGGCCGTGATGTCCAGGGCGCCGCCGGCCGCGTACGCCTCGCAGAGAAAGCCGGTGACCTCGGTGCCGTCGTCCAGCGCGATCCGGCCCAGCGACAGCGGTGCCGCGATGCCGGCCAGCAGGCTGCCGACCCGGGCGGCCGGCAGTTGCCAGAGCTCGATCTCGATCGACTCGCCGCCGCCCTCGGTGTCTCGGATCAGCCCCGGAGCGCCGGACGGCAGGTGATAGAGGCGGTAGCAGCCCGCCGTGCGGGCCGCGCCGAGCAGCGTGCCCCCGCGGTCGAGCAGCTCGCCGTTGCGCGGCTCCCCGCTGAGGTGCAGCCCGACGACGGCGAGCGTCATGGTGTCGTCGACCGGCAGCGAACGGGCCAGCGACGCCAGGGTGTCGTCGCTGAACGCCGGGCCGAACAGGGTCAGTGAGGCGGGTCGACCGTCCGCGGTGAAGCCGTTCGGCACGGTCACCGCGGCGAGGTCGAGCAGGTTGGCGAACTGGGTGTAGCGACCCAGGTTGAGGTTGCGACCGATCGGGTCCTCGGCGATCTCCGCCTGGGTGTACGTCGTCCCGATCGTCGGCAGCACCAGGACGTCGATCCGCTCCCACATCCGGTCGGCCGCCGCGCGCAGCTCCTGCAGCCGGTGCTGGGCACGGAACGCGTCGGCCGCGGTGAAGGCGTGCCCGGTCTCCAGCACCCGGCGGGTGACCGGCAGCACCTCGTGGGCGGGATCGCTCAGGAAGTCGCCGAGATCGGCCAGGCGTTCGGCCACCCACGGCCCGCGGTAGAGCAGGTCGCCGGCCTCGAGCAGCGGTCCGATGTCGACCCGGAGGTCGCCGGCGAACCGGGCGAACGCCTTCTCCTGCCCGGTGTCTCCGAAGAAGTCCAGGCTCTCCGGCACCCCCACCCGCGGCTCGGCTAGCAGCGGCCGCCGGCCCTCCCGCGACCACGGGTCCTCCGGTACGCGTCCCCGCGCGACCCCCATCACCCGGTCCGCGACGCCGAGGTCGGTGGCGAAGACCGACACGCAGTCCAGCGACCGGCAGGCCGGCACCACGCCGAGCGTGCTCAGCAACCCGCGGGTCGGCTTGATCCCGATCAGGCCGTTGAGCGCGGCCGGTACCCGGCCCGAACCCGCGGTGTCGGTGCCGAGGGAGAAGGTGACGCTGCCGTCGGCGACCGCGACCGCCGAGCCGGAGCTCGACCCGCCGGAGATCAGGCCGCCGCCGAAGATGCTCTCCGGCGCGCCGTAGGGGGAGCGGGTGCCGGTCAGCCCGGTGGCGAACTGGTCGAGGTTGGTCTTCCCGATCACCAGCGCGCCGGCGTCGACCAGCCGCTGCACGACCGCGGCGTGGCGCTCCGGTCGGTACGCGAAGTCGGGGCAGGCCGCGGTTGTCGGCAGCCCGGCGACGTCGATGTTGTCCTTGACCGCGAACGGCACCCCGGCCAGCGGCAGGGTGGAATCGACCTCGGCAGCTCGCGCGTGCAACTCAGCGGCCGAGAAGGTGTTGATCCAGACACCCTCAGCGCCTAGGTTGGCGAGCACTTCATCGACGACATCGTGTGCATCCACATCGTCGATTGTCGACAATCCTGTTTCGGCAAGCGTCGCGCTTTGTAACGTCGAGATGTCCCGACGCGATCTAGGGCTTTAGCGGGTCCTACGCCAGGTACGTGCGGGCGCCGTGCCCGTTCAGTGCCTCGATGACCGATGCGGCGTCGGCGCGCTCGACGGCCGCGAAGAGCCACTCGTGCCGGTGCACACCGTCCGACGAATGGGCGACCTCAGCCTCCCGGCGCATGTTCACCGCCATGTAGAGCTGGATGCGGACGAGCACCGACTCGTACAGCTCGACGAGCTGGCGGTTTCCGCCGAGCGCGACCACTTCGACGTGGAACCTGCGGTGCGCGTTGGCCAGCTCCAACCGGTCGTCCGCCTCGGTCGCCTTGCGCATCACCTCGAGCGCGGACCGCAGGGCGGTGAGGTCCGGATCCGGCGGCATCGACGTGACGGCGTGCCGTTCCA
>DASWMR010000751.1:0-2765 GCA_036399635.1 Actinoplanes sp.
CGGCGGGGCGGTAGTCGGCGCGCTGGTCGGTGCCGTGGTCACCGGCGGGCTGGTCGGCTCGCTGGACGGCGGGCTCGCGTCGGCGGTCACCCGCACGAAGTCGACAACCATCCGGCTCGTCCGCCGGCCGTTGTCGCCGAGCGCCAGATTGAGCACCACGCCGAACGGGCGATCCGCTGCTGCCGAGGCCAGCCGCATGACCGGCCGCCCGTCGAGGGACCACACCACCGATTCTCCGGACCAATCGACCGCGTACGTGTGGAAGTCGTCAACGGAGATCGGTGCCGCTGGGCGCCCGATCACCTCGACCTTGCCGCGCAGTAGCTGGCCACGCCGATCCACCACGCCGAACGCCCGCAGCGCGTCGGCCGCCCGGCGCACCTTGATGCTCGCCTCGGCGTGCCCGAACGACTCGGCAAACCCGATGCGGGTGCTCATCGGCCGGGTCAGCACGAGCCGGCCCTCGCCGTCCTGCCGGGCGGCATCCGGTTCACCGCCGAGGAGCCACTTGGTCGCGTCCAGGCCGGCGCCGCGGTCGCCGTCGAATTCGTCGGCGAAGGTCGTGCGGGTCTCCGCCGCCTCGGCGGTGTCGTTGCGGCCGGGCACCCAGATCGCCACGACGAGACCGGCGCTCGCCACCACCAGGGCACCTAGTGCGCGCGGCCGGATCCACCAGGTGGACGTGTCGGAGCGATGACGCGCGTTATGCACGTGAAACCCCCTCAGGTAACAAGCCGCACGAACTTTGGCAGATCGCCGTGCCGGACAACATGACCAGCCCGAGATTTAAGGCTGGCTTAAGGAAGTCCGGCTAGATACCCGAACTGTGGTTCCACCGTCCCGCGTCGACAGCTCGAACGAGTCGGTGAGTTCTTCGGCCAGCCAGAGCCCCCAGCCACCCGGCTGGTCGGCGGTCGGCCGCACCCCGCGCGGCGGCACGTCGGCCGGCGAACCCGCGCCGGAGTCGCTCACTTCGCACACCACCGAATCGCCGGCCTGCCAGAGCGCCACCCGGCCCACGCCGCCGCCGTGCCGGACCGCGTTGGTCAGCAGCTCGTTGACCGCGACCACGAAGTCGTCCAAGCGGTCGCCGGACAGGCCGGCCGTGGCGGCGGCGGACGCGACGGTGTGCCGCAGCGGGGTGATCGAGCTGCGGTCGAACGTCTCGGTGAGCAGAGCGTCGGCGCTGATGACTCCGACGTTAGGCGACGCCCGATCTTCGTGCCGGGCCGGCCCGTGCGATGTGGGAAGGTCGGGACATGGCCGAGGTGCGGGACGAGGGGTTCCAGGCGCCGTTGTGGCGGGCGATCGCGGTCTACCGGATCGCCGCGCTCGCCTACGTGGCCATCATCGTGGTGCGTAACCTGGGCCGTTTCGAGCGGCCCCTGCTGGCCTGGCCGGTGCTCGCGGTGGCTGCCGGCTGGACGGTCTGCGCCACCTACGGGTACGCCGATCCGCGTCGCCGCCGGGTGCCGTTACTGGTGGCCGACCTGCTGGTCACGGTTGCCGTGATGGCCGCGAGCGTGCTCGTCGTCGGTCGATCGACGCTCCAGGCCGGCGGGCCCGCCATGGTGGTCGCGTGGCAAGGGGCGCCGGTGCTCGCCTGGGCGGTGGCCGGCGGCCGGCGCGGCGGGATAGCCGCCGCGCTCGTGATGGGCCCCACTGACCTGCTCGTGCGGGCGCACTACGACCAGGCGTCGTACACCGGCTCGGTTCTGATGTTGCTCGCCGCGATCGCGCTCGGCTATCTGGTGCGGATCGCCGAGGCCGGCCAGGAGCGGCTGCAGCGGGCCATCGAGCTGGAGGCCGCGACCCGGGAACGGGAACGGCTGGCCCGCGACATCCACGACTCGGTGTTGCAGGTGCTCGCGCTGGTGAAGCGGCGCGGTGCCGGGCTGCCCGGCGAGGCCGGCGAGCTGGCCCGGTTGGCCGGGGAGCAGGAGGCCGCACTGCGGACGCTGATGGCCGGCCGTCGGGCGGTGGTCAAGCCGGGCGGGGACGTCGATCTGATGAGCCTGCTCGAGCCGTACGCGTCGCCGTCCGTCACGGTGGCCGGGCCGGCGAGTGCCGTGCTGTTGCCCGAGCGGATGGCCCGGGAGCTGACCGCTGCGGTCGCGGCCGCCCTGGACAACGTCGAGCGGCACTGCGAGCCGGGCACCAAGGTCTTCATGCTGATCGAGGACGAACCGACCGAGGTGATCGTGACCGTGCGCGACGACGGCTGCGGGATCGCCCCGGAGCGGCTCGTCGAGGCCGAGTCGCAGGGTCGGCTCGGCGTCGCCCAGTCGATCCGCGGCCGGATAGCCGACATGCACGGCACGGTGGCGGTCGTGTCGGCGCCGGGCCAGGGCACCGAGGTGGAGATGGCGGTGCCGCGCACACCGATATCGTGAACGCCGTGAGCGATCCGATCCGGGTGATGGTCGTCGACGACCACCCGATGTGGCGTGAGGGCGTGGGCCGCGATCTGGCCGCCGCCGGCTACGTCGTGGTGGCCACCACCGGTGAGGGCCGGCAGGCGGTGCGGATAGCCGCGGCGGCCCGGCCCGACGTGGTGGTGCTCGACCTGCAACTACCGGACATCTCCGGGGTCGAGGTGATCACCGGCTTGCTGGGTGCGGTCCCCGGCGTACGCGTCCTGATGCTCTCGGCCAGCGGTGAGCAGCAAGACGTGCTCGACGCGGTGAAGGCCGGCGCCACCGGCTACCTGCTGAAGTCGGCCGGCCAGACCGAGTTCCTCGCCGCGGTGCGCCGCACCGCGGCCG
>DASWMR010000752.1:0-7711 GCA_036399635.1 Actinoplanes sp.
CCGCCACCGCCGCCACCGCCGCCGGAGCCGCCGAAACCGGTCGAGTCGGCCGCCGGGCCACCGGCCACCGTGCCGACGCCGAGGTCGTGGCGTCGGGCCCGCCGCCGCGGGTGAGCCGCCGGTCACCGACGCGGACACTCCCATGGCCTAGTCTCGTCGGGTGCTCGCTGACCTGCTGCCGGCCGCGGTGTGCGTGGCGGAGGTGTTCGCCGACCCGCCGGACGCCCGCCTCTTTCCCGCCGAGGAACCGTTCGTGGCCCGGGCGGTCGCCGGCCGCCGGCAGGAGTTCGTCACCGGGCGGCATTGCGCCCGCGCTGCCCTCGCCGGGCTCGGCGTCGCACCGGTGGCGATCGTCCGCGGCGAGCGCGGGGCACCGCAGTGGCCCGGGGGAGTGGTCGGCAGCATCACGCACTGCACCGGCTATCGCGCGGCCGCGGTGGCGCGCGCCGACCAGGTGACGACCCTGGGCATCGACGCCGAGCCGGCCCAGCCGCTGCCGGCGGGCGTACTGCGGCTGGTGTCGTTGCCCGGGGAGCGCGAGATGCTCGCTGAGCTGGCGGCCGACCGGCCCGAGGTGCCGTGGGACCGGCTGCTGTTCAGCGCGAAGGAATCGGTCTACAAGGCGTGGGCGCCGCTGACCGGCACCTGGCTCGACTTTTCGGACGCCGAGCTCACGATCGGCACGACCGGGACGTTCCTCGCGAAGCTGCTGATCGACGGCGCGCGTCTGGTCGGCGGCGAGCGCGGTGAGCTGACCGGCCGCTACCTCGTCCGGGACGGCCTGGTGGTGACGGCCGTGGCCCGCTGACCCGTCAGGCCTGAGCTTCCTGGCTGCGGGTGGGGGTGGTGTTCAGGGTGGTGCTCGGGAAGTGCAGCTCGGCGCTCCGCCCGGGGGTCGGCGCGACCAGCTCGTTCAACGCAGTGGTCAGCCGCGCCACGCTCTCCGTGCCGAGCTTCTCGAACTCGATCTTCAGGACCGGGGTGGCCAGCTTGGCGAGTCCGTGCAACTCGAGCTCGACCCGGTAGGTCACCTCGGTGCCGGGGCCGGCGGGCCGCAGCGCAATGGTGTCGGTGCAGGTGGCACCCTCGTTGCGGCCGTGGAAGAGGAGACCGAACGGGTCGGCCGTGATCAGGGTGTAGGTGAGTTCCGCGGTGACCCCGAAGATCTTGCAGACGTGATGCCAGGTGGACCCGGGAATCACCGGGCCGGCGTCGTTGCGGGTGGTCTGCTGGGCCGCGGGATCCCAGTGCGGAGTGTTCGCGAAGTCCTTGAGATAGCCGAGCACCGCAGCCGGACCGGCGGCCACCGCTAGTGTGCGCTCCACGACGATCATCAGTCCCCCAGGCGTCGGCGTGCGGCTCCAGCGTAGTGGCCGCTTCTGATCAGTGGCGCTGATTCCTCCGGCCGAACCGGCGGACGAATCCGCGCTGCCACGGCGTCTCCACCGCGTGCCGGCTGTAGTTCTCCCGCACGAAGGCGACCGCGGCGCCCCCCGGCACCCCGTCGAGCACGGCGAGACAGGCCAGGGCGGTACCGGTGCGGCCCCGCCCGCCGGCGCAGGCGATCTCGACCCGCTCACCCGGCGCACGGTCCCAGACTTCCCGCAACACCCGTTCGGCGTACGCCTCGTCGGCCGGCAGCCGGAAGTCGGGCCAGCGCACCCAGCGTGACTCCCAGCCGAATTCGGGCGGCGCCGAGCCGAGCAGATAGACCCCGAAGGTGGGCGGGTGCCCCGACGGCATCGGGTGGGCCAGCCCCCGCCCCCGCACCAGCCGCCCGGACGGCAACCGCAACACCCCCGGACCGGGCTCCCACAACACACCCGCCGATGCGCCGTCGTCCGATGTGGACGACGGAATCGGACCCGGTTCGATCGGCTGCTGCACCCTTCCAATCTAGCTACGCGAAGCCGGAAAGGCTCAGCTGCCGCTGCCCCGTTTGATCGACTACCGTCGACATCGAGCATTAGGGTTCCTCTGAGCGTGCCCACGAGGTGCGTGAGTCGATTTGAGAGGCACCTGACCATGACTCCTCCCGCCGGCGTTTCACGGCGATCCGTGCTTGCCGCATCGGCCGTCACAGTGGCCGCGCCGCTCGCGTTCGCGGACGCCGCCCAGGCCCGCCCAGCAGGCGGCGGCCACCGCCCGGAGACCTATCACCTCACGGTGCTCGGCACCTCGGACACCCACGGCAACATCTACAACTGGGACTATTACCGGGACGCCGAGTACGACGACAGTGCGCACAACGACGTCGGCGTGGCCAAGCTGGCCGCGCTGGTCACCAAGCTGCGCGCCGAGGCGGTCGGGGCGACGCTGGTGCTCGACGCCGGCGACACCATCCAGGGCACGCCGCTGGCCACCTACTACGCCAAGCAGGAGCCGATCACCACGACCGGCGAGAAGCACCCGATGGCCCGCGCGATGAACGTGCTGCACTACGACGCGGTGACGCTGGGCAACCACGAGTTCAACTACGGCCTGCCGCTGCTGAACCTGTGGATCCGCCAGCTCGGCTTCCCGGCCCTGGCCGCGAACGCGGTGAGCGCGACGACCGGGCGGCCGGCGTTCACGCCGTACGTCATCAAGAAGGTCTCGCTCGGCCGGCATGCGCCGACGCTGCGGGTCGGCATCCTCGGTCTCACCAACCCGGGCGTGGCGATCTGGGACCGGGGCAACGTCGAGGGCAAACTCGAATTCACCGACATGGTGGAGACCGCCGCGAAATGGGTGCCGGAGATGCGCCGCCGCGGTGCCGACCTGGTGCTGATCTCGGCGCACGGCGGCGACAGCGGCACCTCCAGCTACGGTCCGGAGCTGCCGAACGAGAACCCGTCGGCGCTGATCGCCGAGAAGGTGCCCGGCATCGACGCGATCCTGTTCGGGCACGCACACGCCGAGGTCGCGCAGCGGTTCGTGACGAACGCCGAGACCGGCGTGCAGGTGCTGCTCTCCGAGCCGTCGAAGTGGGGCCAGCGGCTCACCAAGATGGACTTCGACCTGGTCCGCGAGCGGGGCCGCTGGACGATCACCAGCAAGGCGTCGGTCACGCTGAACACGAACACGGTCGAGGCCGACCCGAAGGTACTGGCCGCGGTGCAGGCGCAACACGCCAAGACCGTGGCGTACGTCAACCAGGTGGTCGCCACGTCGACCGAGACGCTCTCGGCGGCCAGCTCGCGGTACGAGGACACCCCGATCCTGGACTTCATCAACAAGGTGCAGACCGACACGGTCGTCGCGGCGCTGGCCGGTACCGAGTACGCGAGCCTGCCGGTGCTATCGATCGCCGCGCCGTTCAGCCGGACCGCCGTGTTCCCGCAGGGCGCCGTCAAGATCAGGGACGTGGCGGGGCTCTACATCTACGACAACACGCTCGAGGCCGTGGTGCTGACCGGTGCCGAGGTGAAGGCGTACCTGGAGTACTCGGCGAAGTACTTCAAGACGCTCGCTCCGGGCGACCCCGTCGACCCGGCGGTCATCAGCGACCCGGCGGTGCCCGACTACAACTACGACACGATGTCCGGCGTCGAGTACGACATCGACATCAGCCAGCCGGTCGGCTCGCGGATCACCCGGCTGCAGCTCGGCGGGACCGACGTGGCCGCCGACGGGCAGTTCGTGGTGGCGGTGAACAACTACCGGCGCTCGGGCGGCGGCAACTTCCCCGGCATCGTGAAGCCGCAGGTCTACAACGCCCAGCAGGAGATCCGCCAGCTGCTGATCGAGTGGGCGCAGGCCAAGGGCTCGATCAACCCGGCCGACTTCTTCGTCCGGAACTGGCAGCTGGTCCGCGCCGGCGTGCCGATCCAGTTCTGAGGTTCGGCGGTACGCCCGTGGGCCGCGGCCCACGGGCGTACGCCGTCACTTCGTCGCCAGCAGATTGCCCTCCGCATCGGCCGTGACCCGCGCCGTGCCGGTCCGCCCGTCGTCCAGGCGCAGGGCGCACTGGTAGGCGCGCCGGCCGTCCGCCGCGCGGGCGCCGACCGGCTCGCAGGTGGCCGACGCGATCCCGGTCTTGGCCGCGGCGTTCTCCTGCACGACCTTGGTCAAGGCCTGTTCGCGGACCGCGAGGAGGACCGGGACGGTGAGTGCCGCGCAGATGAGCAAAAGCGCGACCCACACCGCCATGGTCGCGCCGAAGGCGATCCAGTACGGCTGCCGCCCGTTGCGTACCCGGCCGGCCCGCCGCGCCGCGGAGATGGCGCCGAGCGGTCCGAAGAAGAAGGTGAACAGCACGACCGGGTACCACGGCGGCGGCTTCGGGCCGACGGCGTTCCGCATCTTCTCCGGGTAGGGCACCATCAGCTGCCCATGCTGGTTGGTGTACTGCATGTCGCCCCAAGGCGGACCCGGCAGCTGCGGTGGCTGCTGCGGCGGGTCCGGCGGGGTCACCCATGGCGGCGAGGTCGGGTACGCGCCATGCTGCGGCGGCTCGTACGGGGTCTGCGTCGTCATCTGTGTCGGGCCCTCCCGGTTGCGGTGCGGTTGCCTGTCCCGTACCAGCAGGTCTCATCGGCGCCCGTCCCGCCGACTTGAGGTTAGTTTTCGGTTGCTTTCCCGCCGCCCTCGGCACGCACCGCCACCTGCATCTCGGTGACCCACTTGTCGAACTCGCCGGACGGGCAGTCGAGATAGACCTCGCGGGCCATCCCCGGCTCGATCGTGCGGTAGCCGTTCTCGTCTATCCAGGTGGCGATCTTCTGCCCGGTGCGGAACGCCTCGGACATCGGCCCCGCGTGCAGGGCGGTCGCCGCCTGCTCGATCGGCGGCAGGTCGACCACGTCGAACCCGGGGTCGCCGCCGAGGTCGTCGCCGCCGATCGGGAACGCCGCGTGCACGCGGATCGTCTCGTCGCCCGGTGCGGTCGGCGCGGGCAGGTAGTAGGCGATCGGTGCGCCGGTGATCGCCACCCCGCGCCGCTCCATCAGCTCCATCAGCCGCGGGTAGAGCGGGCTGAGGTTCTCGGTGATGTCCGAAGGGGCGTCGTAGCTGGTTGCGGTCGCGGACAGCATCGCGACCCGGATCGTCGGAATGGTCTTGAGGATGACGTCGCCGGTGTTCATGTGTCCCTCGCTTTCGATCATCCGGAGACGCGCGTCGACCTGGGCCAGCCGCGCGGTGTCCCGCTCGACCTGGGCGGCCAGGTCGGCCCGCCGCAACCGCAGCATGCCGCGCAGCTCACCGGCGTCGACCTGGTTGTCGATCATGGTCTGCACCTGCTGCAGCGTGAAGCCCAGGTCCTTGAGTGCGAGCACCCGGTTGAGCAGGGGCAGTTGGGCCGCGGTGTAGTAGCGGTAGCCGCTGTGCGGGTCGACGTGGGCGGGCCGGAGCAGGCCGATGGCGTCGTAGTGCCGCAACATCCGCACCGACACCCGGCCCAGGCCGGCGAAATCTCCGATGGTGAACATGGTCGGCTCAGCCTCCGGCCTGACACGGTGTCAGGGTCAAACCTCGGGTCAACCTCGGGTCAAGGTGCGGGTCAGCTGTCGGCGCCCTCGTCGCCCGGGGCGGGCGGGGTGGTCGTCGGGTCGGTGGCCGGCGGCGTGGTGGTCGGCTGGGTGGTCGGCGTGGTCGGTGGGGTGGTGGGCACCGTGGTGGGCGCGGTCGTCGGCGTCGGGCGGGACGTCGGTGTGGTGGTCGGCGCCGTCGTCGCGCGGGTCGGTGCCGAGGTGGCCGGGCGCTGACTCACGCCGCCGGGCTTGGGCACCTGCGGGGCCGGGGCCAAGCTGGTCGGGGCGAATGACTCGTCGACCGGAGCGCCGTTCGGAATGCCCGTGCTGGTCGTCTTGGGGGTGACCTCCACCCGGTCCTGGGGGTCGTCGGTGAGGCCGATCGCCACGCCCAGCCCCACGGCCACCGCCAGCAGGCCGAGCACGGCCACCAGTAGGGCGGTCTGGCTGCGCGGCTGCCGCCGGGCGGGCGACGAGCCGGAGAGCGGCAGGCCGCGCGGGGCCGGCACCGAACGGGTCGGCGCGGCCGGGCTGAGCGGGGAGACCATCGCGGTGCCGGTCAGCCGCTTCCAGTCCATCGGGCCGCTGGCCGCGAACGCCGCCTCGGCGAACTCGGCCGCGGTGGCGAACCGGTTGACCGGCTGCTTGGCCATGGCCCGCGCGATCAGCGCGCGCACCTCGACCGGGACGTGCGCGGGCAGCGGGTCGGGCTCGTCCTCCAGGTGACGCAGCGCGACCTGCAACGCGTTGTCGCCGTCGAACGGGGGCCGGCCGGCGATGCAGTGGTAGGCCACCGAGCCGAGCGCGTAGATGTCGGTGGCCGGCGAGACATTGCCTTTGGCCACCTGCTCGGGCGCCATGTAGAGGGCGGTGCCGACGATCGCGTTCGCCGCGGTCACGCTGGTCATGTGGGCGGATCGGGCGACGCCGAAGTCGACCAGGACGACCGCGCCGGTCGGCTTCACGATCAGGTTGCCGGGCTTCACGTCGCGGTGCACCGTGCCGGCCTCGTGCGCGGCGTGCAGTGCGTCGGCCGCCTGGGCGACGATCGACATCGTCTCGCTCACGCCCATCGGGCCTAGCTTCACCCGGTTGGAGAGCGGCTCGCCCTCGACGTACGCCATCACCAGGTACGCGATTTGCTCGTCGTCGGACTGGCTGGCGTCCGCGTAGTCGTAGACCTCGACCACGCCGGGGTGCCGGAAGGCGGCCATCATGCGGGCCTCGCCGTAAAAGCGCGCGGCGAACTCCGGATCGGTCAGCATGGCGGAGCGCAGCACCTTCACGGCGATGACCCGGCCGAGCACGACGTCGGTGCCCTTCCACACGTCACCCATACCGCCCGTGGCGATGCGCTCGTCCAACCGATACCGGTTGCCCAGGAGGCGTCCCGCAGCGAGCACCAGCAGACCTTATCCAATCAGGCGGCGGAGCCACAGCGGCGAAAGGCCGAGCCGGGGCCGGACGAGCTCAAACTGTACGGCGTCGGCCGCCCCGGCGATAGAACGCGGATTTTGGCGACAATTCACTCCAGGGGTACACCAGGGCAGATAGGCGACCGCCGGGCGGCGAAGGGCACCGTCCGGCGGTCCGATCCAGGCCCGCGATCAGTTCTCTCGAAGGGAGTGACCGCTCAGGTCTCCCGCAGGGGTGTGACCACGATCGCGGTGTCGGCGAGTTCCAGTTCCTCTTCCTCGGCCTGGCGCTCCAGTGCGGCCCGCGCGGTACTCGCCGCGGCCCAGCCGAGCGCCACCCCGAGCAGGGCGACCCCAGCCACCAGGCCCCACGGCCGGCCCGGCTTGCGCCCAGCCAGCGCGGCCGCGGCCGCGTTCGCCCGCGACCAGGCCTCGTCGGCCGTGCCGGTCGCCTTGCCGGCCAGCCGCTGCGTCTTCTTGCTGGCCTTGGCGGTCAGCTTGTTTCCCTTTTTGTTTGTTTTGGTCGCTTTCTCGGTGGCCCGTCCCGCCAGGTCACCCGCCAGGCCCGCGGTGTGCCGGCCGGCCGCCTTGGCACTCGCGCCCGCTGCCTTCGCACTCTCGCCCGCGGCCTTGGCACCCTCACCCGCGGCCGCCATGGCGGACGACAGGTAGTCCCAGGCCTGGGCGGCCGTCCGCTCGGCCCTGTTCTTTCTCGAGAACACTTCGGTTACCTCCTGTCTCGCCTCTTGGTGCTGATTCGCCCGTCGGGCGGATGTCTCACTCGTCAGTCATACTCGGTCATCGGTTCCTGTCCACCCTGCCCACGTGTGGTGTTCGGCAAAC
>DASWMR010000753.1:0-1746 GCA_036399635.1 Actinoplanes sp.
GTGCTGCAGCGAGACGACGCCGCGGCCGGCGAGGAGGCCGGCGAACACCACGGTGCCCGCTGCGGCGGCGATCACGGCGCTGCCCGGCGCCGCCGCGAGGTCCACCCCGCGGTGGCCCGGGCCGAACCGGTGCGTCGGCTCGCGGAACGGCGCCGCGACCGCCGGCACCGGAGACAGCGGCCACGAGTACCGGACGGTGCCCGGTGCACCGCCGCGTGGCCCGGGGTCGGCCGAGGTGATCCCGATCGGCGCTGCCGCGGCGGGCGGCGTGCCCGTACACATCGCGGCGAGCACCCCGGCCGCGGACATCAGCACCGCCGCGAGCCGTCGCAGCGCCGTCCGTCCGGTGCGCCGCAGAAGGCCTGTCGTCGGTGAGTCGTCCATGCTCCGACCGTGCCGCCGGGGACGTGCCGGGGGAACCCCGGCCACGATGCTGTGGACGGGTCGACGTCGATGTGGACAACTGCGCGTCGACGCGGGATGCGGGGAAGGACGGGTGGACCCCTCGGCGTATGCTCGATATCGCACCTCGACAATCGAGGTGACTTCGCGCGTCCGCGTGCCCGTCAGGTTTCCGGCCCCAGGGGTCGGCCTGCGGAACGGTACCCGGGCGGTCCCGCGAACCACGGCCGGCGGCTCGCCGCCGACACGTGGACACGGGTCCGGGTTCCGGCGCGACGCCAGGGCGGTGCCGCCGACCGGCGCATCGCGACAACCGTGGCGCGGCCTCGTGGTCGCGTCGGACCGAGAGGTGAACACCGGCCATGGCCGTCGTCACCATGAAGCAGCTGCTCGACAGCGGCGTGCACTTCGGGCACCAGACAAGGCGCTGGAACCCGAAGATGAAGCGCTACATCCTGACCGAGCGCAACGGCATCTACATCATCGACCTGCAGCAGACGCTCTCCTACATCGACCGGGCTTACGAGTTCGTCAAGGAGACCGTCGCGCACGGCGGCACGATCATGTTCATCGGCACCAAGAAGCAGGCGCAGGAGGCCATCGCCGACGAGGCGGGCCGGGTGAACATGCCGTACGTCAACCAGCGCTGGCTGGGCGGGATGCTCACCAACTTCCAGACCGTGCACAAGCGGCTCCAGCGCCTCAAGGAGCTGGAAGCGATGGAGCAGACGGGGGGCTTCGAGGGTCGCACCAAGAAGGAGATCCTCATGCTCACCCGCGAGAAGACCAAGCTGGAGAAGACCCTCGGCGGCATCCGCGACATGGCGAAGGTCCCGAGCGCGGTGTGGATCGTCGACACCAAGAAGGAGCACATCGCGGTCGGCGAGGCCCGCAAGCTGGGCATCCCGGTGGTGTCGATCCTCGACACCAACTGCGACCCGGACGAGGTCGACTACCCGATTCCGGGCAACGACGACGCGATCCGCTCCGCCGCGCTGCTCACCAAGGTGATCGCCCGCGCCGCCGCCGACGGCCTGATGGCCCGCTCGCAGCGCGCCCGCGGCGAGGGTGCCGAGGCCGGCACCGGCACGGACGAGCCGCTCGCCGAGTGGGAGCAGGAGCTGCTCACCAGCGGCACCGGTTCGGACGGCGCCAGCCTGCCCGACACCGCACCCGAGGCGACCGACCCGGCCGCCGCCCCCGCCGCTGCTGCCGCCAGCTCCAACGGCACCCAGCAGACCGCAGGCTGACACCCCGGGGGGCACCGGACCGGCCACTGCCGTCCGGTGCCCGCTGCGGTCACCCCCTCCGTGCCTCCCACCCGGTCGCACGGCGCACATCTTC
>DASWMR010000754.1:0-4912 GCA_036399635.1 Actinoplanes sp.
AAGCGCTGTCCTGTCCGCTTCACCTGCTTCTTCTTGATCGGTCGCCCGGTAGAAAGCACGCGCCGGGCGGCCGATCGCCGTATTAGGGTTGAACCGATGGGAACAGGCGCTTTCTGGAGGGAAAGCTGTCCGGCGTGGCGAACCGCCGACAGCCCCTACCCAGGCAAGATGAGACAAGCGGATTCGTGCGGGTCCGCTTGAAAATGCTGCCGAGCGGGCATTACTCAGCTCAGGGTAAGAAGTCGTACACGGGGGATTTTCTGATGATCAGCATTGTCAAGGATCTGGCGGCGGAGGCACTCTTCGTCTCCAGTCTGCAGCCGTCCGAGTGTCCGAGTCACAAGGCGGTGGAGCAGGCGGTCACCGCGATGCTCCTGCTGCACGGCACCGACGGGTGTGCGGCCGGCGTGGCTACCGAGTTCGGCGACCACCCAGATGTCGCGGTCGAGCGGATGCACTGGGTGCACGGTGAGCTCACTGCTGTGCTGGCGCCTCGGAGGACCGTCGCCTTTCACTAGTACCTGAGGCTTTTTCATAAAAAGCACCGCAAAAGCAACCGAGTTCGGCCGCCGCTGCACCTGACGGCCGCAAAAGTTCTCCTCGTCAGCCGGTTTCATCAACCGGTCGTATGAGCGAGGAGGACCACGTGACCGCCACGATCGAGCTCCCCGCCACCATCGGCATCGCCCACGACGCTCCGTCCGGGCGTGACATCGAGGACCTCGTCCGCGAGCACATGCCGATGGTTGGCCACCTGGTCCGGGAGCTGCTCAACCGCGTGCCGGGCCATGTTCACGCGGATGATCTGTCCTCGGCCGGATTCGCCGCCCTGCTCGGTGCGGCCCGGTCGTTCGACGTGACCCGGGGCATCCCCTTTCACCGCTTCGCCGCGGTCCGCATCCGCGGCGCCCTGCTCGACGAGCTGCGCGGCCAGGACTGGGCCAGCAGATCGGTGCGGGCCCGGGCCCGCCGCAGTGCGGCCGCCCGCCAGGAACTGACCGCCGCGCTGGGCCGGACGCCTACCGACGCCGAGGTCGCCGAGCTGCTCGGGATCGGCATCGCCGAGCTCGCCACCGTCGAGGACGACGTGCAGAAGGCGGCACTGCTCAGCCTGCAGGGCTTCCCGACCGGCGCCGCCGAGGAGATGGTGCCGGAGCTCTCCGAGGGCCCGGAGGACCTGCTGCTGAAGCGGGAGCGGCTGGGCTATCTGCACCAGGCGATCCAGGCACTGCCGGAGCGGCTGCGGATGGTCGTCATCGAGTCGTTCCTGCAGGAGCAGCCGCTGAGCGACGTCGCGGCCCGGCTCGGGGTGACCGAGTCGCGCATCTCCCAGCTGCGCACCGAGGCGTTGCAGCTGCTGCGCGAGGGCCTGAACAGTTCGCTGGCGCCGGAGCTGCTGGTGCCGTCGAGCGGCAACGGACCGCGCACCCGCAAGGGCTGCCTGCAGCGGCGGCGCTCGGAGTACTTCGCCCGGGTGGCGCAGCAGGGCAGCCTGCACACCCGCCTGGCGCTGACCGACGAGCACGGAGTGCCGATCGCCGTCGCCGCCTGACGGCGCCGCTGGGCTGGAGCGACTGGAGCGACTGGTGCGTACAGGTGAGCAGAGCAAGCTAGCTCTGCTCACCAATACGTACCGGGGGTGGTGCGCACGAAGCTCGGCGACGGCCGCCGGCGCAGCCCTATGCCGGCACCGGCAGCCGCATCTCGGAGTGCTCCGGGTGGGTGGCTGCCGCCCGGCAGAGCGGGTCCAGGACGGCGCGGACCTGACGGATGTCGCCGCCGACCACGGTTGCCAGCACGCCGGGGCCGGCCAGCGGCATGATGGCGGCGTCGCCGGGTAGGGAGGCAGCGTGTGCCGGTAGGGCCTCCGGCGGGGCAGCGACGAGCGTTCCGACGGCCCGGCCACCGCCCAGGACGGCGGCGCCGGACCAGCCGGGTGCCTCCGGGCCGACGGACAACTCGTGGCGGTAGAGCGTGCTGCCGGCGTACCGGATGGTGGTGTCTGTCCGGGCGTTGCCGGACGCCTCGCCGTGCCGGCCGCACACCAGGTCGTCGCGCCAGAGCAGGGTGCCGCCCTCGGACACCTCGACCCGGGTGACGGTGAGGTGGTGGCAGCCGGCCGCGGCGATCAGCGGTTCCGGGAACCAGCGCAGCGTGCCACCGGCCGCGACCGTCGCATGGATCTCCAGGCGGGACGGCGGGAGGCCGGCTCGGCCGGGCAGCGCGAGCTGGGCGGCGACGCTGCGCACCTCGAGCGTGGCGCCCGGTCCGACGGCGAGGTCGAGCCGCAGATCGTCGCCGCGCAACGGGCCGGCGGCGCCGCCCACCAGATGCACGGTGACGGCCGCAGCGGTACGCCCTCCGGTGCGCCGCAAAAGCAGCGGCGACTCACCGTGCAGCACGGCCAGCCGGGTGCCGCCCCGCGCGTCCGCCTCGGCGACCAGCCGGGCCCGTGCCCTCACCCGGCCCGCCCGCGACTCAAGCCGGAACCCGGGCCGCGACCAGGGCCCGGATCCAGTCCGCGACCGGCGTCGCCGCCCGGTCGCCGACCAGCGACAGGAACACCGTGGGTAGGTCGCCGCGGCGGGCCCGGGCGTCCCGGTCCATCACTGACAGGTCCGCGCCGACCAGCGGGGCCAGGTCGGTCTTGTTGATGACCAGCAGGTCGGCTGCGGTCACCCCGGGGCCGCCCTTGCGCGGCACCTTGTCGCCGCCGGCCACGTCCACCACGAAGATCTGTTCGTCGATCAGGCCCTTGCTGAACGTGGCGGTCAGGTTGTCGCCGCCGCTCTCCACCAGCACCAGGTCGAGCGGGCCGAGGGCGGCCTCGAGGTCTTCGACGGCGTCCAGATTGGCCGAGATGTCGTCGCGGATCGCGGTGTGCGGGCAGCAGCCGGTCTCCACCGCGCGGATCCGTTCGGCCGGCAGGACCCCGTTGCGGAGCAGGAAGTCGGCGTCCTCGGTGGTGTAGATGTCGTTGGTGACCACGGCCAGCCGCAGCTCGTCGCCGAGCGCCCGGCACAGCGCCGCGACCAGCGCGGTCTTACCGGAGCCGACGGGGCCGCCGATGCCGACGCGCAGCGCCCGCGGGCCGCCCCCGAGGGGGGTGTGCGGGTCGACGCCCGGCTCCGGGTGGGTGTGCGGTACCTCGCCCTCGTCGTGCGCGTGCGCGGCGGTACCGGACTCGTGTGAGTGCTGTTCAGGATGCAAAGAGACGCACCTCCCAGGTGGCGTGGAGCTCGGCGCCGATGTCGAGCAGGGGAGCGCCCGCGGCCGGCAGATCGTCGACCGGGTCGTCGGCCCGGGCCGCGGCGTCCGCCGCGATCCGGTCGCATTCGGGGGCGAGCCGGGCCAGCAGCCCGTGCACCGCGTAGGGATCGAGGCCCAGCAGCCGCACCGCCGCGCTCGCCGGCCCGGTCACCGTGCCGTGGGCCGACGCCGTGGCGGCCCCAAGCCCGTCGAGACCCGCGGCGGCGGCGAGCACGCCCAGCGCGACGGGCTGATGCGGATCCCGGCCGATGGTCGGCCCGCCGGCCCGATCGCCGGGCGTAGCGGGACCGGCCTGGGCGGGCGGCATCGGCCACATGGCGCGGCCGGCCCGCAGCAGCGCGCGGCCCTGGGCCCGGGAGGCCTTGCGCAGCGCGGGCGACGGCGTGCGGGCATCGAGGCCCCGGTCGAGGGCTGGCCAGTCGCCGGACCGCCGGCAGGCCGCGGCCGCGAACACCGCGGAGACCAGGCCGGAGGTGGCGAGCCGCCCGCGCAGAAAGCCGGCCAGCCCGTCGACGTCGCGTACCCGCCCGGCCGAGACCTGCGCCTCGAGCCCGCCGGAGTGCGCGTGCCCGCCGGACGGCAGTCGGCCGTCGGCCAGCAGGAGCAGCGTCGCGAGACTCATCAACGCCTCAGAAGAGGAAGTAGCGCTGGGCCATGGGCAGCTCGGTCACCGGGTCCGGCTCGACGACCTCGCCGTCGATGCGCACCTCGAAGGTGTCCGCGTCGACCTCGATGCGTGGCAGGGCGTCGTTGTGCGGCATGTCGGACTTGCCGACCCGGCGGGTGTCGGCCACCGGTGCGAGGATCCGCTTCACGCCGATCCGGTCGGTGAGCATCGCGTCGATCGCGGCGGGCGCCACGAACGCCAGCGACGTCTGGGCCGGCACCACGCCGTACGCGCCGAACATCGGACGCGGAAGCATCGGCTGGGGGGTGGGGATCGAGGCGTTCGCATCACCCATCTGGGCGTACGCGATCATGCCGCCCTTGATCACCAAGGCGGGCCGGACGCCGAAGAACGCCGGGTCCCAGAGCACCAGGTCGGCCAGCTTCCCGGGCTCGACCGAGCCGACCTCACCGGCCATGCCATGGGTGATCGCCGGGCAGATCGTGTACTTCGCCACGTACCGCTTCGCCCGCTCGTTGTCGGCGGCACCGTCGCCGGGCAGCGCGCCGCGCCGGGCCTTCATCACGTGCGCGGTCTGCCAGGTGCGCATGACCACCTCGCCGACCCGGCCCATCGCCTGCGAGTCCGAGCCGATCATCGAGATCGCGCCGAGGTCGTGCAGCAGGTCCTCGGCGGCCATCGTGGACGGCCGGATGCGGCTCTCGGCGAACGCCAGGTCCTCCGGTACCGAGGAGTTCAGGTGGTGGCAGACCATCAGCATGTCGAGGTGCTCGCTGAGGGTGTTGCGGGTGTACGGCCGGGTCGGGTTGGTCGACGAGGGAAGCACGTTGGGGTGCGAGGCGACCGTGATGATGTCCGGCGCGTGCCCGCCCCCGGCGCCCTCGGTGTGGTACGCGTGGATGGACCGGCCGCCGATCGCCCGCAGCGTCTCGGCGACGAAACCGGCCTCGTTCAGCGTGTCGGTGTGGATCGCCACCTGCACCCCGGACGCGTCGGCGACCCGCAGGCACGCGT
>DASWMR010000755.1:0-1953 GCA_036399635.1 Actinoplanes sp.
GCGGCGGTCGCGTCAACCCGATAAAGCGGAAATTAAGCAATCTGAATGTAGTCTCTCGTCCCGGGTACCCCCTGGGGGTATGATGGCCCGAACGAAGGAGGCCAGATATGGATCATCATCATTCCGCCGGACGGGTGACGTGGGCGACCGCGGCGCAGGCCACCCTGCACTGCTTGACCGGGTGCGCCATCGGCGAGGTGCTCGGCATGGTGGTCGGCACCGCGCTCGGGCTGCACAACGCCGCGACGGTCGCGCTGTCGATCGGATTGGCGTTCCTCTTCGGCTACGCGCTGACGATGCGGGGCGTCCTTCGCGCCAACGTGGATCTCCGGACCGCGCTGACCGTGGCGCTGGCGGCCGACACCGTGTCGATCGCGGTGATGGAGCTGCTCGACAACGCGGTCATCGTCGCGGTGCCCGGCGCCATGGACGCCGGCCTGACCAGCGCTCTCTTCTGGGCGGCGCTGGCCGGCTCGCTGGTGGTGGCGTTCGTGCTGACAACGCCGGTCAACCGCTGGATGATCGCGCGCGGCAAGGGCCACGCGGTCGCGCACCACTACCACGCCCACCGGTCGTAGACCCTGAGGATGACGCGGTCAGCCGCAGCTGCGGACGATGTACGCCATGTCGATCGGCCGGCCGAGGTGCGGCGGCGGCAACGGTTCCTAGCATCGGTCAACTCCGATCGAAAGGAACGCACCATGGGGGAAATGAAGCGACGACGCCTGCTGGTCGCGGTGGGCGTCCTGGCCGCCGGGCTGCTGGCCCCGGTGGCGACCGGTGACGCGGCGAGCGCGAGCGAACCTCTGCACCTGACGCCGCCGACCGGCCCACACCGGGTCGGCGCCACCGACCTGTACCTGAAGGACACCTCCCGACCGGACCCGTGGGTGCCCGAGCAGAGCTCCCGGGAGCTGATGGTGACGGTCTGGTATCCGACGAACGCACGACACGGCACAGTGACCGAGTACCTGTCACCGGAGGAATCCCGGTTGATCACGGAAGGAAAGCACCTCACGACGGTCCCGCCGGAAATCTTCAGCACGGTACGGACGTACGCCTTCGCAGACGCACCACCGGCGGGCCGTTCGCACAGCCTGCCGCTGATCGTCCTGTCCCCGGGCTACACGCAGCCGCGGGCCACCCTGTCGGCCCTGGCCGAGGATCTGGCCAGCCACGGTTATGTGGTGGTCGGCATCGACCACACCTACGAGAACCACGCCGTCACCTTCCCGGACGGCCGCATCGCCGGCTGCGCGGCGTGCGAACAGGACAGTGAGCGTCCGTTCTTCGGCAAGCTCTACCAGAGCCGCGCGGCCGACGTCTCCTTCGTGCTCGACCGGCTGACCGGCCCGCACCCCGCGTGGCCCGGCAGCAGACTCATCGACGCCACCCGGATCGGCATGTCCGGCCACTCGGCCGGCGGCGCGAGCGCGATCGCCGCAATGGTGCGCGACCCACGCATCGACGTCGGCGTCAACATGGACGGCACCACCAACACCGGCGGCGAAAGCATGCTCCCGGCGACCGGGCTCGCCCGCCCGTTCCTGCTGCTCGGCTCCCCCGAACACGCACCCGGCGGCCGAGACGACTGGTGGGACAAGGATTGGACGCGGCTGACCGGCTGGAAACGCTGGATCACGGTGGCCGGCGCGGACCACTCGTCCTTCACCGATCTCGGGCTCTTCGCCGACCAGCTCGGCATCGACATCGGCGCGACGACACCCGGCGTCCGGACGACCGAGATCACTCGCAGGTACAACCGGGCGATGTTCGACAAGCACCTGCGCCATCGTCCACAACCGCTGCTGGACGGCGCGTCGGCCCATTACCCGGAGGTCGCGATCGTCGCACGATAGCCCGCCATGCACCGACAACGGGCGGGCGGGTGGCGAGCCCTCCCGCCCGCCATCTCGATCATCTCCTTCGCCGGCGGCCGCACGCGCGCCGCCC
>DASWMR010000756.1:0-4353 GCA_036399635.1 Actinoplanes sp.
ACCGCTAGTTGAGACTTTTGGCCGGGTGCCCGCACGATCAGGCGCTGGAAGTCTCAAGCTCCCGGGTAACCGAGCGGCGGGACTCGACGGCGAAGCCGACGACCGCCAGGGCCAGCCCGGCCAGGCCCAGTCCGACACCGACCCAGGCCGGCGCCAGGTAACCGAAACCGCGGGCGATCACCACGCCGCCGAGGACCGCGCCCAGGCTGTTGGCGACGTTGGTGGCCGACTGGTTGACCGCGGCGCCCATCAGCTGGGCGCCGGGCGCTACCGCGATCAGCCTGGCCTGCAGGGTCGGGCCGAGGAAGAGGCTGGCGGCGCCGACCAGGAACGCCCCGGCGAACAGGCCGACCGGGTGGCTGGCGATCAGGCCGAAGAGCGCCACCGTGCCGATCAGTGCGGCGAAGCCGTACAGCACGCTGCGGCGCAGGTCGCGGTCGGCGGCGATGCCACCGGCCGCGTTGCCGACGGTCATGCCCAGGCCCAGCACGGCCAGCACCCAGGGCACGGCTGCCTCGGACAGGCCGGTGACGTGCGTGGTCACCGGCGCGATGTAGCTGTTCACCGCGAAGAAGCCGCCGAAGCCGACGGCCGCGACCAGGGCCACCAGCCACACCTGCGGCGAGCGGAAGGCAGCCAGCTCGGCCCGCGGGGAACCGCCGGGGCTGGCCGCCACCGGCGGCACGGTGGCGAGCACGGCCAGCAGGGTCAGCGCGAACACACCGGCCACCGCCAGGTACGCGACGCGCCAGCCGGCCGCCTGTCCGAGGCCGGTGATGAGCGGGACGCCGAACACGTTCGCCGCGGTGAGGCCGCCGAGCACGACCGCGAATCCCTTGCCCTGGTTGCCCGGTCCGAGCGTGGCGGCGGCGAGCAGGCCGGCCGCCCCGAAGTACGCGCCGTGGGCCAGCGCGGCGACGAACCGGCCGGCCATCACCAGCGCGAAGGTGGGCGCCAGCGCGGACGCCACGGTGCCCGCGACGATGAGCACGAGCAGGCCGATGACCAGTTTGCGGCGGGCCACCCGAGCGGTCAGCGCCGCGATCGTGGGCGCGCCGACCACCACCCCCAGCGCGTAGCTGGTGATCATCCAGCCGGCCTCGGCAACGGCGTCCGGCGCCGACCGGGCGTACTCGGCTGGCAGAAGGTCGCGGGCGAGATCGGGCAGCAGGCCCATCGCCACGAACTCGGTCAGGCCGAGCCCGAAACCGCCCATGGCCAGGGCGAATAGGGCCGCCCAGCGGCGGCCCACGGTGAGGTTCTCCACGTGCTCGACTCTAGAACGTTCTAGTTGCATCCGCGTTAGAACGTTCTAGTTGTCACAGGTAAACTTGCCGGATGAGCGCTGGAGACCGTCGGCCGACGCTGGCCGATGTCGCGGCCGAGGCGGGTGTCTCGGTCGCGCTGGTGTCGATCGTGATGCGCGAGGCGCCCGGCGCGAGTGCCGCCACCCGCGAGCGGGTGCTCGAGGTGGCCCGCCGGCTCGACTACCAGCCGGACAACCGGGCCCGGCTGCTGCGCAGCGGCCGCAGCCGGCTGCTCGGCGTGGTCTTCGCGGTGGAGCACCCGTTCCATGACGACATGCTCACCGGGCTCTACGACGCGGCCGACAAGATCGGGTACGACCTGACCCTGAGCGCCACCACCCCCCGCCGCAACGAGCGCACCGCGATCGCCGGGCTGCTGCAGGACAGGTGCGCCGCGCTGGTCCTGCTCGGCCCGCAGATCCCGGCCGCCGAGCTGGCCACCCTCGCGGCCCGGATCCCGGTGGTGGCGATGATGCGTGGGGTGCGGCAGCGGACCGTCGACGTCGTCCGCACCGACGAGGCCCGTGGCGTGCACCTGGCCGTCGATCACCTGGTCGAGCTGGGCCACCGGCGGATCGCGCACGTCGACGGCGGCCGCCGAATGCTCGCCTCGGCCGAGCGGCGAGAAGGCTATCTCGAGGCCATGCGGGGGCACGGTCTGCAGGCGTACGCGCGGGTGGTTGTCGGGGGTCCCGGCGAGGAGGACGGGGCTCGGGCCGTGCGGCGACTGCTCGACGAGCCGCCGACCGCGGTCACCGCCTTCAACGACCTGAGCGCGACCGGCCTGCTCGACGTGCTCCGCCGCGACGGGCTGGCGGTGCCCGGCGATATCAGCGTGGTCGGCTACGACGACAGCAGCTTCAGCCGGCTCGCGCACATCGACCTCACCACGGTGGCCCAGGACATCGACACGATGGCGACCCTGGCGGTGGCCCGCGCGGTCGACCGGGTCGACGGTGCGGCGATCGCCCACCGCGAGGTCGTCGTCGCCCCCCGCCTGGTGGTGCGCGGCACCACCGGGTTGCCGGCCGCCTGACAATGCCGAGGGACTGACGGTGCCGAGGGACTGACGGTGCCGGCCGTCTGCCGGTACTGGGGCTGACGGCACCGCGGGGCTGACGGCACCGGGGCTGGCAGTGCTGGGCGGGTCTAAGCGAAACGGGGTCGCCGGCCGATCGTTAGGTGACGGCTATTCCTACCCGGGGGACGGATGCGACTCAGCAGGATCCTGCCCGTGCTGGCGGCGCTGCCGTTGGCGCTCGGCGGGTGTGCGGGCTCCGCGGCGCCGAGCACGACGGCGACCGACGACGCGGGCTCGGGCGGGGAACCGTGGGTGGTGGTGGACACCGGCAGTCCCACGCCGAGCGCCAAGGCGGCCGCCGGCGGCTCGCCCAAGCCCGGGCTGCCGCCCGTTTCTTTCCTCCCGACCAGCGGCGCGCCGTGCCCGATCAGCTGGCCGGACACCATCGGCCAGGTGCTGATCCCGATGGTGATCACGCCCGGCGCGGGATCATTCTCGGTGCAGTGGCCCAACCGGTACGGCAACACCTATCGGCTGACGGCCGTCCCGCAGGATCTGGTCACCGGCGCGCAGCCGGAGCCGACCTGGCAAACCGTGACGACCGGCGCAGAGTGCCAGGCGAGCGCCACGATCAGCGGCCTGACCTCGGGCAAGGCGTACATCGTCTGGCTGGACGCCCCGAACACTCCGCGGGGCGTGGACGGGACCCGCAGCCTGTACAGCGGCAAGTCCGGCGTCGTGAAGCCGAACTAGCTAGGCCCTGTTTCAAAAGGGGGGTCGAGCTGCGGCGAGGTCCGGGCCCTAGGCGCAGCTGAGCAGTCGGTGGCCGGCCATTTCCAGCTCGCCGGGCAGCAGGGTGACCGGGGTGTGCAGACCGGAGTCGTCGAGCAGGGTCATGGTGCCGCCCTCGACGTCGTAGGTGCCATGCGCCTCGCGACGGCGGCCGGCGACCTTCCCGGCGTACGTGCCGTCGGTCCTGATGTCCAACCGGACCGCACCGTCGGCACTGCGCCAGGCACCAACCGGGGCCGTTCCGCTCATCGCCGTCCCCCGGGAGAGGGACATCGCCGAGGCGCCTCGATCGACGAGCGCTACGGCGAGTAGCGAAGCGGAATCCAGGACCGTGGTGTCGACCTTGGCGTCGGGGTGAACAGCGTCGTGGTGAATGCGCATGCCGAGCTCCGGGGGTTGGGGTGACGACTGGCCCCCAACTTCGGCCGGCGACCGGCGACCCGGAGATCTTCGGAGGGTGCTACTGGGTTGCGGTCACCCGCAGCGCGGCGGCCACCGCGGCGATCAGCTTGTCCAGGTGGTCGTCGTCGATCGGGGTGCGCGACACCGCGAGCCGCCAGTACAGCGGGCCGAGGATCAGGTCGACCGCGATCTGCGGGTCGGTGCCCTCGGGCAGCTCGCCGCGGGACACCGCCTGCCCGACCAGCTTGTCGCCGACCGCCTGCTGGTGGGTGTGCAGCGCCTTCTGGAGGGTCTCGGCGATCTGCGGGTTACGGGCGGCCTCCGCCATCAGGTCGGGAATGATCTGCGAGGCGATCCGGTGCTGCAGGGCCCGTCGCACGATCATCATGATGAGCTGCAGGTCGCCGGCGAAGGTGCCGGTGTCGGGCAGCGGCACGCTTCGCCCGGCGACGTCGGAAACTATCTCGAGAACCATCTCGAGTTTGTTGCCCCATCGCCGGTAGATTGCTGTCTTGCCCACCCCGGCGCGCCGCGCCACGGCCTCGATGGAGAGCCGGCCGTAACCCACCTCGGCCAGCTCATTCATCACCGCGTTGCGGATCGCCACGGTGATGTCTCCTCGGAGCACCGCGGCCCCGGCCGGTGCGCGCTTTGCAATCGCCACGTAGTCACTATACGCCAGGACGTTACGGTTGCGTTCCGCCGCTTCTTCGGCTACTCTCACCGGACGTCGGTACGCAGCCGTCCCATCGACGGCGACTTGGCATGCTGCTTATGTGTTCTCGCGGAAAGTACCAGGGCCCGGCACCCCCGACGGGCCGACGAGATCGG
>DASWMR010000757.1:0-4604 GCA_036399635.1 Actinoplanes sp.
CGTACCGGTCGCGCTGTTCCTCGTGTACATGCTGGTAGTCAACAGCGGCGCGCAGACCCACGCGCTGGACACGCTCGCCAAGGCCGCGCCACAGTTCGGTCTTTCGCTGGTGTTGAGCCTGATCATTGCGGTGGCCATCCGGCGGGTCAGCAACTCGTGGAAGGCGGTCAGCGTCGGCCTGGCGGCCGCGGTGGTCGGCGGCGGACTGGCCACGGTCCTCACTTCCGCGATCACCGGCCAGAGCCTCAGCTGAACCGAGCGCCCGGAGACAAGCCGGCGACACACGAACGGCGCGCCGGGCCGAAGCCCGACGCGCCGTCGTGATGAGACCGAACTACTTGGCGGCCACCACGTTCACCGGGAACGTTGCGGTCACCTCGGGGTGCAGCTTGACCTGGACGTTGTACGCCCCTGTGGTCTTGATGTGCTGCGGCAACTCGAGACGACGACGGTCCAGCGGGGGACCGCCGGCGGCCTTGACCGCGTCGACGATCTCGGCCGGCGTGATCGAACCGAACAGCCGCCCGCCGTTGCCGGACCGCGCGGTCAACGTGACCTTGAGGCCGGCCAGCTGGCCCTTGACCTCGTTGGCCTGACCGAGGTCCCGGATCTCGCGAGCCTCGCGAGCCCGCTTGATGACCACGACCTGCTTCTCGGCGCCCTTGGTCCACGGAATCGCGAAGCCCTGGGGCAGCAGGTAGTTACGGCCGTAGCCGTTCTTGACCTCGACGATGTCGCCGGGGGCCCCGAGACCCGACACCTCTTGCGTGAGGATGATCTTCATATCGGTGATCCCCCTCAGCGCGCCGTCGCCGTGTACGGCAGGAGTGCCATCTCGCGGGCGTTCTTGACCGCTCGGGCAATCTGCCGCTGCTGCTGGGACGTCACACCGGTGACCCGACGCGCGCGGATCTTGCCGCGGTCGGAGATGAACTTCCGCAGCAGTGCGGTGTCCTTGTAGTCGATGTAGGTGATCCCGTCCTTGTCGAGCGGGTTCACCTTCTTCTTCGGCTTGCGAAGCGCCGCAGCCTTAGCCATTGCTCTTACTCCTGAACAGAAAATAGCCCTTACGGGCTAGAACGGAGGCTCGTCGTCGAACGAGGAGTTGCTGCTGCCGCCGCCGCTGGGGCGACTGCCGCTGCCCGAAGTCGGTGCCGCCGTGGCCCACGGGTCGTCGAAGTTGCCTCCGCCGCCACCGCTGCCGCCACTGCTACCGGCACCACCGGAAGAAGGCCGGTTGCCACCACCACCGGAGGCGCCGAAACCGCCGCCACCCCCGCCGCCGCCGGAGCGACTCATCCGCTGCACCTTGGCCGTCGCATACCGCAGCGACGGGCCGATCTCGTCGACCTCGAGCTCATAGACGGTGCGCTTCTCGCCCTCACGCGTCTCGTACGACCGCTGGCGGAGCCGGCCCTGCACGATTACCCGAGCGCCACGCTGCAGCGACTCGGCGACGTGCTCGGCAGCGTCCCGCCAGATGTTGCACGCGAGGAAGAGTGGCTCGCCGTCTTTCCATTCGCCCGACTGCTTGTCCAAGGTCCGCGGCGTGGACGCGATGCGGAACTTGGCGACCGCCGCACCCGACGGGGTGAAGCGCAGCTCAGGATCGTCGGTGAGGTTACCGACGATCGTAATGGTGGTTTCTCCTGCCATGATCTAACTCCTCGCCGCTGTTCTCGTTCGTAGGAGGCTCTCAGAACCCCCTGACAAAAACGAGAATCAGCGGGTTTCGGGCCGGATGACCTTGGTACGCAGGATGGACTCGTTGAGCCGGAGCTGACGGTCCAGCTCGGCAACAGCCTCCGGGGTCGCCTGGAGGTCGATGACGGCGTAGATACCCTCGGCCTTTTTGTTGATCTCGAACGAGAGCCGGCGCCGGCCCCACACGTCGAGCTTCTCCACCGAGCCACCCGCGGTCCTGATCACGTTCAGGTACTGATCGAGCGACGGGGCGACGGTGCGCTCCTCGAGCGAGGGATCGAGGATCACCATGAGTTCGTAATGACGCAAGACGTTCTCACCTCCTGTGGGCTGAGCGGCCACGGTCTCTCCGTGGCAGGAGGTCTTGTGTCGTTCGCAGCGAAAAGCCGTGGGTGCTGACCCACGGCGGCCACACGGCGAACCGAGCAAGCATACCCAGACCACTCGCCGGAGAAAAACGGAGGACCCCGCCGGATGACGGGGTCCTGCCAGGTAGAGCCGCGGGGCGCCCGATCCGCTTTCGCTGGGTGGGACCTGGGGAGGAACGACCACACCGATGAGGTTGGACGCGGCCGCCCCGCGGAGCCTATAGCGACGATCTTACGGGATATTTGCCCGATTTGCACGTTGCGACACGGTTGCCCGAATAGCCGCCGCACCGACGCCCATCACGCATACCACGGCGATCAGCGCCAGCAGGCCGACCGGCCGGCGATCGGGAATCGGCTGCACCCGCGCCATCGGCTCGGGGACGACCTCGGCGGCGGGCGCCGAGGAGAGGACTGCGGAGGGTGCGACCGGCACGGTTTCCCGGGGCAACGGCACAACATCAAGCCTGGGTACGCCCGGAGCAATCGTTTTCGCGTCTCCGGGTGGAAGGCCACCGACTCGAGGTGCGCGGCTTCCCGGCGTACCCGTCGGGACCCTGAACTTGGTCTTGTGGGTCTTCTTAATCTTGGTCTTGGTCCGCATCCGGACCTGCGGAACGGCACCGCCCTGCGGCATCGTGCCGGCACCACCCGGCGCGACCCGAACGACACTCGGCCGATGGGCACCGCCGTGGGGAGCTCGCGACGGCCGGCCGGCAGACCCGTGTTTCGGCTGCCCCGCCCCGGTCCGGGCGGGCGACACCGTCTTGGCCGGCTCGGACATGACGGTCGGATCCGCGGCGGTGGTCGCCGGAGTAGGGTCCGGCCCCTCGGCCGACGCGGCCGGCTCCGACGGCGAGGCCGTGACCAGCACCGGCTTGATGTCACCGCGGACCGGACAATTCGGCTTGAGCCGCACGGCGGTGGTGCCCCGCCGGAAGACCACCTCGGTCGAGGCATCGTCCTGGACGGTGCGCTTCGTGGTGCCGTCGAGCTGGAGTTGGGCGGCGTATCCGGTGCGGTTGACCAGCCGGAGCGTGCTGTTAGCGGGCACCACGACCGACTCGGTGTCCGGCTTGGATCGGCAGGACAAGCCGATCACGCCACCGCCCTTGAAGGTCACCTGCCGGGCGCGCTCCGGGACCGGTCCCGCGGAAACCGTCGCGTTCGCCACCATCGGCGCGCCGAAGACCAGCCCGCACAGCGCGATCGCCGCCACCCGGTATCGGACTTGCCGCGACATGCACCATCTCCCCATTCGGGCCGGCGAGGGCCGACTTGGTCAGCGACCACTGGAGCTAACGAGGGCCGCGGTAGCCCGTGACGCGGGCCGGAAATCGTCGTACCCGCGTCGTAGTCTCATCCCATGCGCATCGGAGCCCACGTCGATCCCGCCGATCCCCTCGAGGCAGCTATCGCCCGCGGGGCCGAGGCGGTGCAGTTCTTCCTCACCGATCCTCAGGGCTACAAGACCCCCAAGCCCCGGGAGGACGCCGCGGCGCTGCGCGAGTCCGAGGTGGACATCTACATCCACGCGCCCTACATCGTGAACGTCGCCTCGCCCAACAACCGCATCCGCATCCCCAGCCGCAAGCTGCTGATGGCGCACGCGAAGGCCGCCGCTGAGCTGGGCGCCAAGGGCTTGATCGTGCACGGCGGTCATGTCGGTAAGGACGCCGATCTGGCGGCCGGGTTCGACAATTGGCGCAAAGCCTTTGAGTACGCCGAAAAGGACGGCGGGTTGCCGGTGCCCATCCTGATCGAGAACACGGCCGGTGGCGACAACGCGTGCGCCCGCCGATTCGACGACCTGGCCCGGCTGTGGGACGCGGTGGGCTCGTTCGGCGCCGGCTTCTGCCTCGACACGTGCCATGCCTACGCCGGCGGGGAAGACCTGGTCGGCATCGTCGACCGGGTCAAGGCGATCACCGGGCGAATCGATCTGATCCACGCAAACGACTCGAAGGGCGCCTTCGACTCGGGCCAGGACCGACACGACAACCTGGGCAATGGCAAGATCGACCCGGAACTGGTGGTGGCCGCGATCCGGGCCGCGGGCGCGCCGGCCGTGGTGGAGACGCCCGGCGGCGCCGAGGCACAGACCGCCGACATCGTCCTCCTCCGGGAGGGGACGGGCCGCTGACCGGCCGGTACTGGGGGAGGATCATGACCACCGAGCAGCCGAAGGTGCCGCATCAGCGGTCCGCCGATGCGCTGCGTCCCGCGGTGCCAGCGCCCGTCGGCGCACCGCCCGACGGCACACCGCCCACGCCGGAGTCCGATGTGGCCAGTCGGCGGACCGCCGACTCAGCAGCGTCCGCCGCGGCCGGCAACCCCAGCTCAGAGACTCGCGCAACAACTACCCGAACCAGCCCAAAGTCCGCAGAGGGTAGTGGTTCCGGCGCAGCCGCGCGCAAGACCGCACACGGTGATGGTTCCAGCGCAGCGACACCCAAGACCGCAGAGGGGGATGATTTCGGCGCACCGACACCCAAGACCGCAGAGGGTGACGGTTCTGCTGCCGCCACGGAC
>DASWMR010000758.1:0-3199 GCA_036399635.1 Actinoplanes sp.
AAAGCCGAGGTGCTCTGGTGGGCTCTCGCTCTGGGCGCCGACCTGGGCGGCAACGCCACCGCCGTCGGCGCGTCCGCCAACGTCGTGGTACTGGGCATCGCCGAACGCGCCGGGCACCGCATCTCGTTCTGGGGGTTCACCAAGTACGGGTTGATCGTCACCGTGATCTCGGTGGCGATGGCCGTGCCGTACTTGTGGCTGCGCTTCTTCGCCTTCTAGCCGGCCCGGCCGCTCAGGTGCCGAGCATCCGGTCCAGCAGTCCGTCCAAGGTTATCGCCCCGGTCATCACCCTGTTGGCGTCGACGACCGCGACGAGCGGCACGTTCGAGCCGGCCATCACCGCTGCCACCTCGAGCAGCGTGGCGTTCGCACTGACCGCGGGCAGTTCGGGCCGGTTGCGCGGCAGCAGGTCGGCGACGGTCCGGTCACCGATGCCCTCGAAGATGACGTCGGCGGCCGCCTCGTCGATCACCCGGGCCAGCGCCGGGTCGTCCTGACAGTAGGACGGCAACGCCATCCGCAGAACCTGGGTGCCGGCCAGCACCGTCAGCGGGCGGCCCTTGCGGTCCAGCACGATGAGCCCGGGCAGGTCCTGGGCGGCCAGCACCCGGGCGGCTTCGCGGGCCGGGGTGTCCTCACCCACCGCGCTCATCTGGATCGCTATGTCACCAGCATGCATTGCGGCCTCCTCTGCCATGTGCTTCTGAGCACCAGTCCACCGTACGGCCTTGACCACCTCCTCCGGACGCCGGCACGGCGCTCACCGCCGCTGGTCTGCCCGGATGCGGCGGAGCGCCCCGTGCCAGGCCGGCGCCTCCGCCTCCTCGTCGAACGCCCGGGCGACCACCACATCGGTCGAGGAGTGCAGCACGATCGACAGGACGATGGTCAGCGCCACCAAGTGGAAGATCTCGTTCGCGGCGATGATGCCCGACTCCAGCACAATCAGGCCGTAGACCACCGAGGCGAAGCCCTTCGGACCGAACCACATCGCCGCGGCCTGCTCGCGCATGTCCAGCCCGGAACGCAGGAAGGACAGCCACAGCGCCACCGGACGCGCCACGAAGATGGCCAGGACGGCGAAGACCAACCGGTCCAGGAGATATCGCCGAGGAATCCAGCGAGATCAGCGCGCCGAACACCAGCAGGGCGGCCAGCTTGAACAGCTCGGCGATGTTCTCCCCGAAGTGCTCGAAAGCCGCCCGCTGCCGCGGCCCGAACGTCGCCACGGTGATCCCGGCCGAGAACGCGGCCAGGAACAGGTTTACATGGGTTGCCTGCGCCACGCCCAGCACCAACAAGCCGATCGCGAGGCCGTTGAGCGGCTCGTACGCCGTCGACGCGGAGAAGAACCGGCTGCGTTCCAGCACGATGGCCGCGACCGCGATCACCACGCCGACGACGACGCCGAGCGACACCTCCACGGCGAGCTCGCCCAGATGCAGGTCCGCCGAGCCTGCCGCGACGGCGAGAAACACGATGACGAACGGCAGCGCCAGGCCGTCGTTGACACCGGACTCGACGTTGAGCAGGTGCCGCAGCCGTGCCGGGACCTTGTCGTTGCCGACCAGCGCGGAGGCGAACACCGGGTCGGTCGGCGCCAGGATGGCCCCGATCAGCAACGACTCCGGCCAACCCAGCCCGGCGACGAAGTGGGCAGCCACCGCTGTCACCAGCAAGGTCAGCGGCAGACCTCAACCCAGGGCACGGCCGGGCAGTCGCCACGCCGAGCGCAGGTCCGCCCAACCGACCCGCATGCCGTCAGTGAACAGCACCGCGAACAACGCCAGCTCCGCGAGCGTCCCGACGATGGGTGACTCGGCCCGCACATCGAGCACCCCCGTGGTGTCCGGGTCGAGGACGAACCCCGCGACCAGGAACAGCACGGCGGTGGACAGGATCGTCCGTCTCGCCAACGCCGACAGCAGCACCGCCGCCAGCAGTACAGCGGCGAACGTCAACAGGAGCATGCTGTTCTCTCCCCTCGTTACAGCAAGTGGCGAGCGGTCAGCTCTGGTACACGTCCGGGACGTCGTCACGGTCCTGGTCGACGTTCTCCTCCTCGTGGATACGCCGGTAGGTACGGTTCCGCAGCCGCAGGATCACAGCCGCCAGGAGCGCCGCGACCAAAGAACCGGCCAGCACCGCGACCTTGACCCGGTCGTCCTGCTCGCTGCCGACCCCGAAGGCCAGCTCACCGATCAGCAGCGACACGGTGAACCCGATCCCGGCGAGCACCGACAGCCCGACGACGTCGATCCAGGCCAGCCCCGAGTCGATCTTCGCGCGGGTGAAGCCGGCCACCATCCACGTGGCCGCGGTGATACCGATCGGCTTGCCGATCACCAGGCCGGCCATGATGCCGACCGCTACCGGATCGGACAGCCCCGACATCAGCCCGCTGAGCCCGCCGAAAGCCACCCCCGCCGACATCAGGGCGAACACCGGCACCGCGAAGCCCGCCGAGATCGGACGGAACCGGTGCTCGAAGTGCTCCGCCAGGCCCGGACCGGCCTCCGGCCCGCCGGCCCGGCGGCTGCGCAGCACCGGCACGGCGAAGCCCAACAGGACCCCGGCCACCGTGGCGTGCACCCCGGAGGCGTGCACCAGCGCCCACGCGGCGAACGCCAGGGGCAGCAGCAGCCACCACGACCGGACCCGCCGCTGCACCAGCACGGTGAACAGGCCCAGCGGGATCAAGGCCGCGAGCAGCGGCAGCACGGACAGTTGCGCGGTGTAGAAGACCGCAATGATCACGATCGCCAAAAGGTCGTCCACCACGGCGAGGGTCAGCAGGAACGTCCGCAACGCCGTCGGCAGATGCCGGCCAATGACCGCGAGCACCGCCAGGGCGAACGCGATGTCGGTGGCCGTCGGGATCGCCCACCCCTTGACCGCGCCGCCGGCGTTGACGACCACATAGACCAGCGCCGGGACGACGACCCCACCGATCGCGGCCGCGACCGGCACGGCGGCCCGGCGCGGATCACGCAGGTCACCCGCGACGAACTCGCGCTTGAGTTCTAAGCCGGCCACGAAGAAGAAGATTGCCAGCAGCCCGTCGGCCGCCCACGACGCGACGGACAGATCCAGGTGCAGTGCTGGCGGGCCGAACGAGGAGCTGAGCATCGCGAAGTAACTGTCGGACAGGGGCGAATTTGCCCAGATCAGAGCGATGAGCGCACCGGCCAGCAGCAGG
>DASWMR010000759.1:0-9736 GCA_036399635.1 Actinoplanes sp.
AGACCGGCACCGGTAAGCGGCTGATCGACGGGCAGTACACGAGCGCCAACTACGGCTCGTTCATCGGCATGGCGCCGGCCGACAACCCGCGGTACGTGGTCGCGGTCTCGGCCGACGTGCCGATCGGCACCGGCGGCGACGTGGCGGCTCCGGCGTTCAGCGAGATGATGTCGTTGGCGCTGCTGCACAACCGGGTGCCGCCGTCCTCGACCAAGGCGCCCACCTTCCGGATCCATCCGTGACATGTGGCGGCCGCATGGCGTTGTCCGCTGGGCGCGGGGCACCGGGTAGGGTCTGACGCCGTGTCCGGCATTCCCCGTCCCCAGACCGTCGTGCCGCTGAAACTGGCGAGCCTGGCGGCCGATCTGCGGGCCCGTCTGACCGGCCCCGACGTCGAGGTCACCGGCATCACCCTGGACAGCCGCGAGGTGCGCCCGGGCGACCTGTACGCGGCGTTGGCCGGCGCGAACCGGCACGGCGCGGAGTTCACCGCCCAGGTCGCGGCCGCGGGCGCGGTGGCGGTGCTGACCGACTCGGCGGGGCGCGACGCGGCAGTCGCCGCCGGGTTGCCGGTGCTGGTGGTGGACGACCCGCGGGCGGTGCTCGGCGCGGCCGCCGCGGCGGTCTACGGCGACCCGTCCAGCCGGCTCACGATGATCGGCATCACCGGCACCGCGGGGAAGACCTCGACGGCCTACCTGGTGGAGTCCGGCCTGCGGGCCGCCGGCCAGGTCACCGGCCTGATCGGCACGGTGGAGACCCGGCTGGGCGATCTGGCGGTGCCCAGCGTCCGCACCACGCCGGAGGCGACCGACCTGCAGGCGATGCTCGCCGCCGCGGTCGAGCGGGAGGTGAGCGCGGTGGTCAT
This sequence comes from Actinoplanes sp., assembly GCA_036399635.1. Taxonomy (GTDB): domain Bacteria; phylum Actinomycetota; class Actinomycetes; order Mycobacteriales; family Micromonosporaceae; genus Actinoplanes. The sequence goes on from DASWMR010000759.1 coordinate 869, forward strand.
GGAGGTCTCCAGCCACGCGCTCGCCGTCGGGCGGGTCGGCGGGCTGCGGTTCGCGGTCGCCGGCTACACCAACTTCGGCCTCGACCACCTGGACTTCCACGAGACCGTCGACGACTACTTCGCGGCCAAGGCCAAGCTTTTCGACGGGCGGTCCCGGATCGAGGTGCTCAACCTCGACGAACCGGCGCTGGCGCCGCTACGCAAGCCGGAGACGATCACCTACTCGGCCGCCGGCGACCAGTCGGCGACGTGGTGGGCCGGGCAGATCCGGCCGTCTGCCTTCGGCCAGCGGTTCGTCGCGCACGGCCCGGGCGGGTTCGCGGTGGAGGCGGGCGTCGCGCTGCCCGGCCGGCACAACGTGGCGAACGCGCTGCTCGCGCTGGCCATCCTGGTGGCCGCCGGGGTGGACGCGCGCACCGCGGCCCGGGGCATCGCCGCCTGTGCCGGGGTGCCGGGCCGGTTGGAGCAGGTGGATGCGCCGGGCGACATCCTCGGCGTGGTCGACTATGCGCACAAGCCGGACGCGATCGTGGCGGCGCTGACCGCGCTGCGCGAGCTGGCGGCCAGCCGCGGAGGCCGGGTGATCTGCCTGATCGGCGCGGGCGGCGACCGGGACAAGGGCAAGCGCCCGCTGATGGGTGCCGCCGCGGCCCGCGGGTCCGACCTGGTCATCATCACCGACGACAACCCGAGGACCGAAGACCCCGCAGCCGTACGCGCCGCGGTCCGCACCGGTGCGGAGGAGGCCGACGCCGCCGCGAAGGTCATCGAGGTGGCCGGCCGCCGTGCGGCAATCGCCGAGGCGGTCCGGCTGGCCGGGCCGGGTGACGTGATCGCGGTGCTCGGCAAGGGCCACGAGCGGGGCCAGGAGGTCAACGGGCAGGTGCTGCCGTTCGACGACCGGATTGAGCTGGCGGCCGCGCTGTCCGCCGCGGCGGAGGGCGACTCGTGATCACTCTGACGCTGGGCGAGATCGCCGAGATCACCGGCGGGCATCTCGTCAACGCGGCGCCGTCGGTGGCGGTGACCGGCGCGGTGGAGTACGACTCCCGCAAGGTCGGGCCGGGCGGGCTGTTCGTGGCCTTCGAGGGCGAGCAGGTGGACGGGCACACCTATGCCGGCACGGCCGTCGAGGCGGGCGCGGCCGGCGTGCTGAGCACCCGCGACACCGGGCAGCCCGGCGTGCTGGTGAAGGAGCCGCTGGTCGCCCTCGCGGCCCTGGCGCACGCCGTCGTCGACCGCCTCGATCACCTCACCATCGTCGGCCTGACCGGCTCCTCCGGGAAAACCACGACGAAGGACTACATCGGGCAGCTGCTCGCCCGGCTCGGCCCGACGATCGCTCCGGCCGGTTCGCTGAACAACGAGCTCGGCTTCCCCTACACGGTGCTGCAGGCGACCGGCGAGACCCGCTTCCTGGTGCTCGAGATGGGCGCCCGCGGGCCGGGCCACATCCGCTACCTCACCGACATCGCCCGGCCGCAGATCGGCGTGGTGCTCAACGTCGGCGCCGCGCACATCGGCGAGTTCGGCACGGTCGAGGGCACCGCACGGGCCAAAGGCGAGCTGGTCGAGGCGCTGCCGGAAGCCGGGGTCGCGATCCTGAACGCAGACGATGCACTGGTCGCGGCGATGGCGGCCCGCACGGCCGCGCGGGTGCTGCCGGTCGGCGAGGCGGCGGACGCGCTTGTCCGGGCGGTCGACGTGACCCTGGACGCGGCCGGTCGGGCGGCGTACACGCTGGTCGCCGGCGGGCGCTCCGGGCCGGTCCGGCTCGGTGTGACCGGGCGCCACCAGGTGGCGAACACTCTCGCGGCGGCCGGGGTGGCGCTGACCGCCGGGATGGCCATCGACGAGGTGACCGCCGCGCTCGGCGAGATCAGCATCGTGTCGTCGCGCCGGATGGACGTCTTCCAACGCCCGGACGGCGTCACGGTGATCGACGACTCGTACAACGCGAACCCGTCGTCGACCGCGGCCGCGCTGCACTCGCTCGCCGCGATGGCCGGCGGCCGGCGCACCACCGCGGTCCTCGGCTACATGGCCGAGCTCGGCGAGCAGGAGCGCGCCGGGCACGAGGAGGTCGGCCGGCTGGCCGCGGAGCTGGGCGTGGACCGGCTGATCGCGGTGGCGGAGAACGCCCGCCCGGTCCTGGACGGCGCGCACGGCGTGCCGGAGTGGACCGGTACGGCTATCTTCGCTGCGGACCAGGCCGCCGCCATCGAGTTGGTCAAGGGCGACCTGCACGCCGACGACGTCGTGCTGGTCAAGGGTTCCCGGTACCGCACGTGGGACGTGGTGGACTCGCTACGTCCAGGCGCGAGGAGTGAGCGCAGCGAGCCCCGCAGTCGCGGACTCGGCCAGCTCAGCCCCTCCGAGGAGGTTCGCCCGTGAGGGCAGTCATCGTCGCGGCCGCGGTCGCCTTCATCATCTCGCTCTTCGGCACCCCGGTCGCGATCCGGGTCTTCACCGCGTTGAAGGCCGGCCAGCCGATCCGGTCCATCGGGCCGGCTTCCCACCAGGGCAAGAAGGGCACGCCGACGATGGGCGGAGTGGCGTTCATCATCGCCACCGTCTTCGCGTACGCGGCCGGGCACGTCGCCCTGATCACGTTGCCGGACCGGCAGATCGCCCAGGAACGCCCGACGATGACCGCGCTGGTGCTGCTCGGGCTCTTCGTGTTCTGCGGCGTGGTCGGCTTCCTCGACGACTTCCTCAAGGTGCGCAAGCGCAACTCGGACGGCCTGAGCGCGAAGGGCAAGCTGCTCGGCCAGCTGATCGTCGGTACCGGGTTCGGCATCGCGGCGCTCTACGTGCCGAGCACCAACGGGCAGACCGTGGTCAGCGAGCACATCTCGTTCATCCGGGACATCAGCTGGCTCGACGTCGGCAAGGTCGGTTCGGTCATGGTCTTCGTCTTCGTGATCATGGCGATGTCGAACGGCGTGAACCTCACCGACGGACTGGACGGCCTGGCCACCGGCGCGTCCATCCTGGTGCTCGGTGCGTACGCGCTGGTGGGCTTCTGGCAGTACCGGCACTGGTGCGGTGACGACGCGTACCGGCTGGCGAACGACTACTGCTACCAGGTCCGAGATCCGCTGGAGATCGCGATGATCGCGGCCGCGGCGGCGGCCGCCTGCGTGGGCTTCCTGTGGTGGAACACGTCGCCGGCCCGGATCTTCATGGGTGACACCGGCGCGCTCGGGCTGGGCGGGCTGATCGGCGGCCTGGCCGTGGCGACCCGCACCACGCTGCTGTCGGTCATCATCGGCGGCCTGTTCGTGATCGTCACGATGTCCGTGGTGATCCAGATCATCTCGTTCAAGACCACCGGCAAGCGGGTGTTCCGGATGTCGCCGCTGCAGCACCACTTCGAGCTGGCCGGGTGGAGCGAGGTGAACATCGTGGTCCGGTTCTGGATCGTCGCGGGCATCTGCGTGGCGATCGGCCTGGGCCTGTTCTACTCGGACTTCCTGGCCGTCATGGGCTGAGCCGGGTCACAACCAGGAAGTCACGCGACACGCCTGTGTTGTGACACGGACTCGCGTGTCGGCCCGACCATGATGAGTCCATGGCGGACGAACGTATCCAGCAGGTGCCCCGCCCGTCACTGAGCCGGCAGTTGCTGCCCGCCGTGCACGGGTTGCTGGCTCGCCCGCTCTCCTCGTACTACCTGCTGCTGGCGAGCGCGGGCCTGCTGCTGCTCATCGGCCTCACCATGGTCTTCTCGGCGACGAGCGTGAAGGCGTACGCGGAGAACGGGAACGCCTTCTCGGCCATCGCGAACCAGGCGGTCTTCGCCCTGCTCGGCCTGTTCGCCTTCTGGGTCTGCCAGCGGCTGCCCGCCGGCACCCTGCGGGACCTCGGCAAGTACGTGCTGGGCGCGGCCATCGTACTGCTCTGCCTGCTCGACCTGCTGATGGCGCTGCAGTCGGTGCACCTGCTGGCCAAGCCCCAAATCGGCCCGGTGCGCGCCGACCTGCTGTGGCTCTACTTCGGCCCGGTCGGCCTGCAGCCGGCCGAGCTGGCCAAGCTCGGCATGGTGTTGTGGGGTGCCGACGTGATCGCCCGCAAGGGGCCAGCCCTCGGCCACTGGCGTGAGCTGGCCCGCCCGCTCTTCCCGGTCGTCGGCCTGCTGTTCGTCCTGGTCGGTTACAACGACTTGGGCACCATGCTGGTGCTGCTGGCGCTGATCGTCGGGCTGCTCTGGACGGCCGGCGTACGACTGCGGGTCTTCGCCGCGCTCGGCGTGCTCGGTCTGGCCGGTATCAGCCTGCTGATCGCCGCGGCCTCCGGCGGTGCCGGCTCAGGCGAGGCCGGCTCGGCGAACTACCGGCTGGCCCGCCTCACCAACTTCCTCCAGCCGATCGACCAGTGCGACCTCAACGGCCCCTGCTACCAGCTGATCCAGGCCCGTTCGGCGATCTTCGAGGGCGGCTGGTTCGGGGTCGGCCTGGGCAAGGGCGCGCTGAAGTGGAACTGGCTGCCGATGGCCGACAACGACTTCATCTTCGCGGTCGTCGCCGAGGAGCTGGGCGTGGTCGGCTGCGTCGTGGTGCTGGCCCTGTTCTCGGTGCTGGCCTACACCGGCTTCCGGATCGCCCGCCGGTCGGCCGACCCGTTCCGCCGGCTCGCGGCCACCGCGATCACCACCTGGCTGGTCACCCAAGCCGTGATCAACGTCGGCGGGGTGACCGGCATGCTGCCCATCACCGGCCTGCCCCTGCCGTTCATCTCCGCAGGTGGCAGCGCGCTGGTCGTGACGCTGGCCGCGGTCGGCATGCTCGCCTCGTTCGCCCGCGCGGAGCCGGATGCGTCACGTGCGCTGAACGCGCGTCCGACGGCTCGGTGGGTGCGGCTAGTCTGGGCCCCGCTGCCGCCGCTTCCCCCGCCGCGGCGGCCGGAAGCGCCGCGGAAACCGCCCGTGCAGGTTGGTGCTGCTGCTCGTGCGGGGGCAGGAAGGAGACGGTGATGGGGTTGCTGCGGTCGGTCGTGCTCGCCGGGGGAGGCACCGGCGGACACATCTATCCGTTGCTCGCCTTCGCCGACGCCGTGCGTAGGCACTTCCCGGAGGTGCTGATCACCACTCTGGGCAGCCCGCAGGGCATGGAGAACGAGCTGATCCCGCCGGCCGGCTACGACCTGCGGGTGATCCCGGCGTTCCAGCTGCCGCGCTCGCTCAACGTCAACCTGCTGCGCACCCCGGACCGGATGTACAAGTCGGCGCACGCGGCCGGCAAGGTCATCGACGAGGTCAAGGCGGACGTGGTGGTGGGCTTCGGCGGGTACGTCTCGGTGCCGGCCTACCTCGCCGCCTGGCGCCGCGAGCTGCCGATCGTGATCCACGAGGTCAACGTGCCGCCCGGCGTCGCGAACCGGATGGGCATGAAGTTCACCAAGAACGTCGCCGTCGGGTTCCCGCAGCAGCCGCAGCAGGCCGAGTCGTTGCGCGACGCCCGGGTGGTCGGCGTGCCGTTGCGCACCGCGCTCACCCGCCTGGACCGGGCCGCGCTGCGCCCGCAGGCACTGCACCACTTCGGACTGCGCCCCGACCTGCCGGTGCTGTTCGTCTCCGGCGGCTCGTCCGGCGCCCGGACGATCAACCTCGCGGTGGCCGAGTCGGCCAAGCGGCTCGCCCACGCCGGCATCCAGGTGTTGCACGTGCAGGGCGGGCGTAACGATCCGTTCGACGTGCCCAGCGACCTGCCGGTGCCCTACCGGGTGCTGCCCTACCTGTCCGACATGCACCTCGGCTACGCCGCGGCCGACCTGATGCTGTGTCGCGGCGGGGCGATCACGGTGGCGGAGACCACGGCGCTCGGCGTGCCCGCCGTCTACGTTCCGTACCCGTTCAGCAATCAGGAACAGAAGCGCAACGCCCTGCCGGTGGTCGAGGCCGGCGGCGGCCTCCTGGTTGACAACGCCGAGCTGACGCCCGAGTGGATCGAGCAGAACATCATCCCGCTGGCCCGCGACCCGCACCGGCTGGCCGCGATGGGCACGGCCGCCGGGCGGTACGGCCGCCGCGACGGTGACGAGCAGTTACTCGCGTTCGTGCTGGAAGCGGTGGCGAAGGCCCGATGACGGACATGGAAACGAAGGGGAACGGACCTGTGACGACGCCGGCCGGCGAGCTGACCGCCGAGGACCTGGGCAGCGTGCACCTGATCGGGATCGGCGGGGTCGGCATGGCCGGCCTGGCCCGCCTGCTGCTCACCCGCGGCGTGCCGGTCTCCGGCAGCGAACTGCGCGAGTGGCCGGCGCTGACCGCGTTGCGCGCGCTCGGCGGCATCGTGCACATGGCCCACGTCGAGTCGAACCTGGACGGCGTGGACACGGTGGTCTACTCCACGGCCATCCCGCAGGACCACCTCGAGCTGGCCGAGGCCCGCCGCCGCGGGCTGCGGGTGCTGCACCGGTCCGAGGCGTTGCAGGCCGCGATGACCGGCCGGCAGACCATCGCGGTGGCCGGCACGCACGGCAAGACCACCACCACCTCGATCATGACGGTGATCCTGCAGCACGCCGGGCAGGACCCGTCGTTCGTCATCGGCGGCGAGATCTCCGAGGCCGGCTCGAACGGGCACCACGGCACCGGGCCGCACTTCGTGGCCGAGGCGGACGAGAGCGACAAGTCGTTCCTGATCTACCGGCCGCACGTCGCGATCATCACGAACATCGAGGGCGACCACCTCAACAACTGGGGCGACCTCGACGGGCTCAAGGCCGGCTTCGGAGAGTTCGCCGAGCTCACCGACGCGAGCGGCTTCGTGGTCAGTTGCGCCGACGACCCCGGCACTGCGGAACTCATCAAAGACCTCAAGGCCAAGGGCAGGACCGTCTACACGTACGGCGAGAGCGCCGCGGCCGATCTGCGGATCAGTGACGTGGTCTCCACGGTCAGCGGGGTGCGCTACACCGCCGAGCTGGACGGCCGGCCGCTCGGCGAGATCAAGCTGGCGCTGCCCGGCCGGCACATGGGCCTGAACAGTGCGGGCGCGGTGCTCACCGCGCTGCGCCTGGGACTGCCGCTGACCAGCGTGGTCGAGGCGCTGGCCGCCTTCCCCGGCGTCCGCCGGCGCTTCGAACGCAAGGGAATCGCCGCCGGCGTGCGCGTCTACGACGAGTACGCCTACCACCCGACCTCGGTGAAGGCCGCCCTGCGCACCCTGCGCGAGGTGGCCGGCGACGGCCGGTTGCTGGTGGTCTTCCAGCCGTACCGCGTCTACCGCACCCGCGACCTGCAGGCCGAGCTCGCCGAGGGACTGTCGATCGCCGACGAGGTGATCGTGATGGAGGTCTTCGGCCCCGGCGAGGTCCGGCACCCGGGCGAGGGCGGGGTGGCGCTCACCGCGGCGATCGACCTGCCCGCCGAGCACAAGATCTTCGTGCCGGACTGGGAGGACGTGCCGTCCGAGGTGGTCCGGCGCAGCCGGCCGGGCGACGTCGTGGTGACCATGGGCGCCCCGCCGATCTCGATGATGGGCGACGAACTGCTGGCCGCGCTCGCCGGCGGCGACCTGCTCGACGTCGCCGAGGCGGGACGGTAGGGGACGGTGACCAGCGGGGGCGGTCGCAACTGGCGGTTGGTGCGGGCGGACACCGACGCGGTGCCCTCGTCGGTGCGCCGGTTCATGGCCCGCGCCCGGCAGCGCCGGCTGCGGGCGGTGCTGCCCTGGGCGGCCGGCTCCGGCGTGCTGATCGTGGCGGGTGCCCTGGTGTGGCTCGTCTACGGCACCGCCGTCCTGGGTGTCCGAGACGTCGAGGTGGTCGGCGTCCAATTGCTCACCCCGCTGCAGATCGAGCAGGCCGCGGCGGTGCCGACCGAGCAGCCGCTGGCCCGCGTCGACCTGGACGGCGTACGCGCCCGGGTGCACGCCCTGTCCGCGGTCGACCGCGTCGTGGTGCGGCGCAGCTGGCCGTCCACGTTGGTGATCGAGGTGGTGGAGCGTACCGCGGTGGCCGCGGTGCCGGCCGGCGACGAGTTCACCCTGATCGACGGCGGCGGCGTGCCCTACCGGGTGGTCGCCCGGGCGCCAGACGGGCTTCCGCTGGTGCGCACGACGTCACCCGGACCGGCCGATCTGAACACCCGCTCGGCGCTCACCGTGCTCGGGGCGCTCAGCGACGAACTGCGCGAGCAGCTGGTCGCCGTCTCGGTCCCGGCGCCCGCGCAGATCAAATTGGAGCTGCGCAAGGACCGCACCGTGGTGTGGGGCGACGACACCGAGAGCGAGACCAAGAGCCAGGTGGCGACCGCCCTGCTGCGTCGGGCGGGTCACGAGATCGACGTCAGCGCGCCATCGGTCGTGACGATCCGCTAGCCGACTAAGCTAAGGGAAACGTCCCGGGCAAGCGGACATCGAGGCCGAAACGGCGAAATTGGGCCGAGGTTACGGCCGGGTCGGATATTCGCCACTCAAGCTGGCGCCGACACGCCGTGCCGGGTCTTTGGTTGATGCCAGATGTCCGCTTACGTTGCCACCAGAGGCTGAGTGGTTGACATAACCCTAAGCCTCTAGTAGAGGGTGAGGGTTTCCACCCCCTCCCTTGTACGGCAGCGGATGTCGGGAGTGCGGTCTGGCCGGATCGCATGGGGCCTACGTCATCCGCCAACCCCGAAGGGAAGGCTGAGCCCGATGACACCTCCACACAACTACTTGGCGGTCATCAAGGTCGTCGGTATCGGCGGCGGCGGCGTGAACGCCGTGAACCGCATGATTGAGGTAGGGCTCAAGGGCGTCGAGTTCATCGCGATCAACACCGACGCGCAGGCACTGCTGATGAGTGACGCCGACGTCAAACTGGACGTCGGCCGGGAGCTGACCCGGGGCCTCGGCGCCGGCGCGCAGCCCGAGGTCGGCA
>DASWMR010000760.1:0-4120 GCA_036399635.1 Actinoplanes sp.
GGTCATGCAGCACGGCGTCGTCGAGTTCCGCACTGAGATCCGTGTCGGCCTTGATGTCGAGCCGGGTGCCCATCGCCAACCGCGCATCGTTGATGGCCCGCAGCCACGCTTCGGCGGCCTCGCCGTCGAGGCGTACCTCTCCCTCGCCCTCGTCCGGCAGCGCCGCGAGAATCGCACCCGCCTGATCGATTTTGCCGGTCTTCAGTTCGCCCTCGGTATAGAGCCGGAACTCGGCGGAGTCCTCGGGCAAGTCCGGATAGATGTCCGGGAAGAGCCGGTCGACCACCGGATCGGTGTGGTCCATGCCGTCGGTCAGCAGGCCGACCACCTCGCCGGCGACCTTGCGCAGCACGCGCACCTCGTCAACCGCGAACGTGGCGACACATTGCCTGCCGTTGCGTCGGAACATCAATTCACTCCCGCCGGTGTTTCAGGCCCGGTCCACCGTCGCCCAGAGACCGTATCCGTGCAGCTGGTTGGCGTCCATCTCCATGCGCTCGCGGGCACCGGACGAGACCACCGCCTTGCCCTTGTTGTGCACGTCGAGCATCAGCGCCTCGGCCTTCTCCCGGCTGTAGCCGAAAAGCTTCTGAAAGACCCAGGTCACGTACGACATGAGGTTGACCGGATCGTCCCAGACAATGGTGACCCACGGCCGGTCGACGGCCGATGCTTCGTCCACCTCCGGCGTCTCGACGGGTGCGACCTGTGGCAACGCCATGCCACCATGGTGCCACCGGATTCGCCGCATCGGTGAACTGGACCGCCGAACCGCCGGTTAGCAGGCCATTCGTGCACGGCCGCCGAGCACAATAGGGTGGGTAGGTGAATTCCTTTGCCCCCGCGCTGATGACCGACCAGTACGAGCTGACCATGGTCAGCGCCGCGCTCCGCGACGGCACGGCGGCCCGGAGCTGCGTCTTCGAGGTCTTCGCGCGGCGCCTGCCCGGCGGCCGGCGCTACGGCGTGGTCGCCGGCCTGGGCCGGTTGATCGAGCTCATCCGCGGGTTCCGGTTCACTCCGGCCGACGTCGACTTCCTGCGCACCGCCGGGATCGTCGACGCGGACACCGCGGCCTGGCTCACGGAGTACCGCTTCACCGGCGACATCGACGGGTACGCGGAGGGGGAACTCTTCTTTCCGGGCTCGCCGATCCTCACCGTCAGCGGCACGTTCGCCGAGTGCGTGGTGCTGGAGACGCTGATCCTGTCGGTGCTGAACCACGACTGCGCGATCGCGGCGGCAGCGGCCCGGATGGTGACCGCGGCGCGCGGCCGGCCGATCATCGAGATGGGCTCCCGGCGTACGCACGAGGACGCCGCCATCGCCGCCGCCCGCGCGGCGTACCTCGCGGGTTTCGCCTCGACCTCGAACCTGGCCGCCGGCGCCCGCTACGGCATTCCCACCACCGGCACCTCGGCGCACGCGTTCACGCTGCTGCACGACGACGAGCCGGCCGCGTTCGCCTCGCAGGTGGCCGCCCTGGGCAAGAACACGACGCTGCTGGTCGACACGTACGACATCGCCCAGGGCATCCAGAACGCGATCGCGGTGGCCGGGCCCGGGCTGCGCGCGATCCGGCTCGACTCGGGCGACCTGTCGGTACTCGCCCAGCACTCGCGGGAACTGCTCGACTCGCTCGGCGCCACCGAAACAAAGATCATCGTCTCCGGCGACATGGACGAGTACGCGATCGCCACGCTCGCCGCCGAGCCGGTCGACATGTACGGCGCCGGCACCGCGGTGGTCACCGGCTCCGGGGCGCCCACCGCCGGGCTGGTCTACAAGCTGGTCGAGGTGGAGGGCAACCCGGTGGTCAAGCGCTCGGAGAACAAGGCGACGGTCGGCGGCCGGAAGACCGCCGTGCGACGGCACAAGCCGACCGGCACGGCCACCGAGGAGATCGTCGTCTCCCAGGGAGTGCCCGATCACGCCGCCAACGACCGGCTGCTGCAACGGACGTACGTGGCCGGTGGTGAGATCGTCGAACCGGCGAGCCTGCGGGAATCCCGCGAACACCTACGTCAGTGCCTGATCTCGATACCGTGGGAGGGCTTGAAGCTCTCGGCCGGCGACCCGGCCATTCCCGTCACTGTCGTCCCGACCGCATAGGGGTTGGTCCCGATGTCCCGCGCGCTGATCATCGTTGATGTACAGAACGACTTCTGCGAGGGCGGCTCACTGGCCGTCCCGGGCGGTGCCGCGGTCGCCGCCGGCATCTCCCTGGTGCTCCAGAGATCCGGGGAGAGGTGGGACCACGTGGTCGCCACCAAGGACTGGCATATCGACCCCGGCGACCACTTCAGCGACCACCCGAACTATCTGGACACCTGGCCGGCGCACTGCGTGGTCGGCTCCGGCGGCACCGACTTCCACCCGGAACTGCGCACCGAACGCGTCGAGGCGGTCTTCCACAAGGGCGAGCACAAGGCGGCCTACTCGGGCTTCGAAGGACACACCGAGGACGGCGAGACACTGGCCTCCTGGCTCCGCCAGAAGGGGGTCACCGAGGTCGAGCTGGTCGGCATCGCAACCGACCACTGCGTACGCGCCACCGCGCTGGACGCCAAGGCCGAGGGGTTCGCGACCACGGTGCTGCTGGGCCTGACCGCCGGCGTGGCGGCCGGCACGACCGAGGCAGCCATCGAGGAGTTCCACACCGCGTCGATCGTGACGAGCGGCACCCCGGTACTGGACGAGCCCAGCTAGCTCCGGTGGTTTTTTGTCGCACCCCCGATGCAAGATGTCGGGTGGAGGTCAGGGACAGCATGGTGCTCAAGCCTTACCGTTCGTTGCTCAGCCCCTATCGGGAAACGCTGGCTCTGCCCGGCATCAGGTCGCTGCTGGTGGTGGCGACCCTGGCCCGCATCCCGATCGCCGCCGGCGCGGTCGTCCTGACTCTGCACGTCGTCACCGACCTGGGCCGCGGCTACGGCGCGGCCGGCCTGATCGGCGCCGCCTTCACCGTGGGCGGCTCGGTCGGCGCCCCGGCGATCGGCCGCCTCATCGACCGGCGCGGCCTGCGCCCGGCGCTGGTGCTGACCACGGTGGCCGAGGTGGCCTTCTGGGCCCTGGCCCAGGCCGCACCCTACTTCGGCCTGCTGGCGCTGGCCCTGCTCGGCGGCTTCCTGGCGCTGCCCGCGTTCGCGGTGTCCCGCCAGTCCATCGCGGCACTGACCCCCGAGTCGCACCGCCTGCCCGCCTTCGCGCTCGACTCGATCACCACCGAGATCAGCTTCATGACCGGCCCCGCGCTGGGCGTGCTGGTCGCCACCGCGGTCAACCCGCGCGCCGCCATGCTCCTGCTGGGCGCCGGCATCCTGCTCTCCGGCATCGGCCTGTGGCTACTCGACCCACCCGTCCGGGCCGCACACGAGGCCCCCATCGAGGCCGGCGAGCGGGTCGCCCGCCGCACCTGGGTGCGCCCCCGCTTCGTGGCCGTCCTGGCCGTGACGATGGCCGCCACCTTGGTGCTCTCCGGCACCGACGTCACCGTGGTCGCCGTCCTCCGGGAAAACGGCGAGCTCGGCTGGACCGGCCTGGTGATGTCCCTCTGGGCGTTCTACTCGCTGCTGGGCGGCTTCGCCTACGGCACCGCGAGCCGCCGCCTCTCCCCGCTCACCCTGCTGGCCCCGATGGCCGTGCTCACCATCGTGGTCGGCCTGGGCAGCAACCACTGGTGGCTGCTGGCCATCCTGCTGCTCCCCTGCGGCGCCCTGTGCGCCCCCACGATCACCGCCACCGCCGACGCGGTGAGCCGCCTGACCCCCGCCTCAGCCCGAGGCGAAGCCATGGGCCTGCACAACTCCTCACTCACCGTCGGCATCGCCCTCGGCGGCCCACTGGCCGGCCTGGCCGCCGACACCATCTCCCCACCATGGGGCTTCGTCGCCGTCGGCGGAGCAGGCGCCCTGATTGCCCTACTGGTCCTCCCCGCCGAGCTGCTGCACCGCCGCCAACCCCCCCCCCCACCGACCCCAGCCGACCCAGCAACACTCCCGCCCACCCCGCTGATCCCCACCCCATCGATCCCCGCCCAAACCTCACCGACACTGACCCAGCCGGCCCTGAACCCCCCGGTCCTGGCGCCCCCCGCACCGGCTCTGTCCCCACCCATCCA
>DASWMR010000761.1:0-3589 GCA_036399635.1 Actinoplanes sp.
GTACGTGCGTACCCGTGTGGGTGATCTTGCGGTGTGGAGCCTGCGCACCACCCACAGTGGAAACGGGGTGCTGTTGAAGTTCCCCAAGTGGGTGCATCCGGAGCCCAGCGAAATCCCGAAGATCCCGAAGTGGCGGATCGCCAAGCCGGACGGCGACCGGCTCGCGATTTTCGCGGCGCTCGGGCTCGACGACGCCCACCACGATCGCTACGTCGAATACATGAAGACGCGCACCTACTTGATCAATTCCTTCCGCGCGTCGCAGTACGACGATGAGACGCTGGCGGAGGCGTCCAAGGCCGGGCTCAATGTTCGCCACCTGGCCAAGGAGATCGAGGGCGACGACTCGGTCGGCAAGAACGTCAAGTGGGAACCGATCCCGTACGACGTCGGTTCCTGATTTCCGCAGTGCCGCACCGATGATCCGGCCGGGCTCCAGGGCCCGGCCCGGGTAATTCCGATGAGCGAAACAAAGCGGGGATCTGGTAAGCGAAACAATGCGGGAACTGCGTGATCAGTCGGTGCCGGCCAGGACCGCGCCGGCGAGTGCCGTCAGGCGCATGTTGCGGTTGCGGGCATCTCCGCGCAGCATCGCGAAGGCCTCGGCCATGCTGACCTGGAATCGCTCGGCGAGGACGCCTTTTGCCTGCTCGATGAGCACCCGACTGTTCAGCGCGGCCTGCAACTGTTCGGTGAGGAGGTCGCGCTGGCTGATCGCCCGGTGCTGCAGCAGCCCGATGGTGGCCACGTCGGCCAGCGCCTGGCCGATCTGGAGTCGCTCGTCTGGGATCGAGCCGGGCAGCACGTCGAACAGGTTGAGCGCGCCGACCACCTCGGTGCGTAGGCGCATCGGCAGCGCGTGCACGGCGGCGAAACCGACCTCGGCGGCGGCGAGGGTGAACCGCGGCCATCGGGTGCCGGCGGTCAGGTCGGCAACGGACACCGGTTGACCGGTCCGGAAGCAGTCCACACACGGGCCCTGATCGGTCTGCAGTTGGAACAGCTCCAACAGCCTGGTCCGCTCAGACGAAGCGGCCACCAGCTGCAGGGTGCCGCGGCCGTCGGTCACCAGCAGGCCGGCCGCGGCGACACCGAGCACCTGCACGCAGCGTGTGGTGAGGCTGTGTAGGAAATCCGTCAGGTCGAAATCGTCGACGAGTGTGTCGGCCAACTCGACAAATATGTCGGACAATTGGGCTTCGGCCATGTCAATCACCCTCGATATACATTAGCTACATCAACCGGTTTCCGGGTGCCACCGATGAGTGTCAGCCGTCCCGGCGACGCGGTCGAAACGCAGTTTCCGGTTGACCACGTCGCGAGCCACGTCCCGGAGCCGTCGGTCGGTGGCGTAGGCGTGGGCGCGGAGCCGGACCAGGGCCACGGCGGCGGGCACGCCCAGCTGCACGGTGACCATGCCGGTCGCCTGGTGTACCGCGGGGTGCTGCAACAGGACCGGCTCCGGCGGTCGGCCGACCATCGCGGCGCCGTCCGCCTCGGCGGAGCCGACCATCGCGGAGCCGGCCAGTTCGGCGGAGCCGCCCAGTTCGGCGGAGCCGCCCAGTTCGGCGGAGCCGCCCAGTTCCGCGGAGCCGCCCAGTTCGGCGGAGCCGGCCAACTCGGCGGAGTCGAGCAGCAGCGAGGCGGCCATGTCGGTCAGCACCAGCGCGTCAGCCAGCGCCTCGTCGGTCAGCGGCCCGGGCTGGGCGCGGCTCAGGTCCATCACGCCCAGGCGGATCGCGCCGATCTGCATCGGCAGTGCGAACAACGCGCGCACACCCACCTGCACCGCGGCCGGGGCGAATCCCGGCCAGCGTGCGGTGCACTGCGCGGAGGTGAGGTCGGTGACCAGCGACGGGCCGTCGGCCAGGGTGTCGGTGCTCGGGCCCTCGCCGACGGTGATTGTCAGGTCCTCCAAGCGCTCGGCGAGCGGCCCACTGACGTACAGCGTCTCTCGGGGTGTCGCGGCGAGCACGACGGCGACCGCCACGCCGTCGACGCCGGTCGACGCCAGCATGCCGGCCCCGATGTGCTCCAGGGTGGCGGCCCGGCCGTGCGCAATCTCGACGATCAACGTCCAGAGCCGCAGCCGGCGGGCGGTGGTCATCGTCCGGCAGACAGGTGGCCGGTAGGCAAGGGGCTGGTAGGCAAGGGGCTGGTAGGCAAGGGGCTGGCAGGCAAGCGGCCGGTAGGCAAGCGGCCGGGGGGAGTGGGGCCGGCAAGAACGCGGAGGATGGGGGTGATCCGCACCAATGGCATGAGGGATCCTGACGTCGGGAGCCGAAGGCCGTGCACCACCGGGGTCCCGAGCGACAAGCCGACCCTACGCTCTACGCAGGGTGGGCGGCGACCTCGAGCTCGGTGGTCAACGAGGCGGTGGAGTCGCCGCCGACCCAGACGTCGAAGGTGGACGCGTCGGTCACCCAGTCGCGGACCGCCGCGTTCCAGTAGCGCCGCTCGGCGGGGCCGACCGGGAAGGTGAGGGTGCGTGACTCGCCGGCGGCCAGGGTCACCCGCCGGAAGCCCTTGAGTTCGCGGACCGGCCGGGAGGCGGTTCCGTGCCGCTGGTGCAGATAGAGCTGGACGACCTCGTCGGCGGCGCGGTCGCCGGTGTTGGTGACCCGCACCGAGACGACGGCGGTCTCCTCGACCGTGGTGCGCGGCCGGTCGACGGTGAGGTCGGCGTAGTCGAAGCGGGCGTAGCTCAGGCCGTGCCCGAACGGGAACAGCGGCGTGCTGGCCTCGTCCCAGTATCGCCGGCCCTGGTTCTCCGGCTCGTGCGAGCGGGTGTGCGCGTACGGCAGCGGCACCTGGCCGACCGTCCGCGGCCAGTTGAAGGGCAGTTTTCCGGCCGGCGACACGGCACCGAAGAGCAGGTTCGCCACGGCCGTGCCGCCCTGCGTGCCGGGGTACCAGATGTCCAGGATGGCCGGCACGTGCGCGGCCGGCCAGCGCAGGTCCAGCGGGCGGCCGTTGAGCACGAGCAGCACGACCGGGGTGCCGGTCGCGACGACGGCCTGGACCAGCTCCAGCTGACGGCCCGGCAGCTCGAGGGTGGACCGGGAAGCCATCTCGCCGATCATGTGCTGCCACTCGCCGGCCACGAGGATCGCGACGTCGGCGTCGCGGGCCACCTCGACGGCCCGGCGAAATTCGGTGTCCTCGTCGAACCCGGCCGGATCTGTCGGGGTGTTGTTGCCGAACATGTCGAACAGCGACGGGAACTCGCGCTGCACCACCGGCACACCGCGGGCGTACTCGACCCGGACGGTGTCGCCGGCCCGCGCCCGGATGCCGTCGAGCACGGTGACCGTCTCGGCGAGGTCGAAGTCGAAGACCCAGGGACCGAGGGTGTCGCGGGGCGAGTCGGCCAGCGGGCCGAGCACCGCGATCGAGCCGAGCGCGCCGACGTCGAGCGGCAGCAGGCCGCCCTCGTTGCGCAGCAGCACGGCGGACCGCTCGGCCGCGACCCGGGCCACGTCGCGGTGGGCCGGATCGGCGAGCACCGCGCGGGCCCGGTCCTCGTCGACGTACGGGGCGTCGAACAGCCCCAGCCGGATCTTCGCCGCCAGGATGCGACGCACGCTGG